>JAQSYR010000056.1 GCA_029256035.1 Anaerocolumna sp.
TATATTAAATCACCTTCATTTAAAGCAGAGATGCTAGCCATCAGAAATAACGAAAGTGCTATGAAGTTTATTTGTGATTTGAATAAAACCAAAATATTAAAATTTTTAAAAGAAAATATTTTAGTCCTAAAATATGTTATAAATGAAATAACCATGGAAGAATTAGAAGAAGTATTAAAGGAAGTATTATCAAAGGATGATGTGGAAGAAAAATATGTTAGAGATTATTTGAATTATCATATGATTGATGACAGCGAAATTAAGAAGATGGACAAGTTAAAGATTATTTATGTATATGGTAGTAAAAAGGCTAAAAAAATAGCCGTAGATGAAAGACTAAAAATGAATTGATTATAAAGAGAAACCTAAAATAATGGGACCTATATAAACAAACCATTAGATAATACAGGAGAGAAAATACATGAATTTCACAGATACATTAAAAAGTGTTGAATTAGTCTTAGCCACTGGAGAAGTACCTTTATTAGTGGGTGAAAGCGGAATAGGAAAAACTGCCTTAGCCAAGGAAATTGCAAAGGTAAATAACTGGAGTTTAATTGTCATTGATGGAAATCTCCTGAAAGAAGGGGAAATTGGTGGCCTTCCAACCGTAGAATCTTATGAAGTCAAAAATGAGGAAGGGATACGGTACAACAAGAGCTAATGAATTTAATTTTGAATCGGGAAATAAACGGCTACAGCCTATGGGAAGGTGTAAAAATATTAGCTGCTATGAACCCTTCCGGAAAATATGGCGCTGACTTTGATTATCAGGTTGTAGATATGGATGCAGCTCAGGAAAACAGATTTGTATGGTTATATATGGAGCCAGATTACATACAGTGGATGGATTGGGCAATGGAAGTAGGGATTGAAGAAAAGATAATCCAGTTTATCGCCACATTTCCAGAATATCTGCAGAAAAAAAACCAGGATAACATAAGCGCTACACCAAGAAGCTACGAAAGGATTTCAAAGGTTTACCATATTTATAAGCAGCAAAAAGAATCCATACCAAGAGGTGTATTTTTAAACGTAATCAAAGGAAACGTAGGAGAACTAATTGCAGAAGAATTTATAAATTTTGTAGAATCTGATTCTCGTCCCATCCTGTCTTACAATGATGTTTTTATAGAAGAATCAATCTCGGAATCTGTAATAGAAAAAGTGAAAAACGATAGTCATACCAGGCTATATCTATCTGCAAAGAATATATTAAAATACATAGAATCAAACATTATAAAAGAGAATTATGACACCAGCTTTACAATAAACAGGTTAACCGAGCTGTTAAAATTATATTCTGTGGATTTAAGGGTGGGAATCATGAAAGATATCAAAAATAAGTATTCAGAAGTTTACAAATATGCACTTAATAATGAGACATTTGTAGAATTATACTTTGAATCTTATTTGTAACTTTACTAAAATGATGACTTATGACACCCAAATCATAATTGTTACTTTAGCAATTGGGAGGTTAGCAAATGGACAAAAATTTTGACAACCAGGTAACAAGGCTTTATGAAAAGGCAAAAAATATCATAACAGGTTATCTTAAAACAAACCATAAAAAAGATAAATCTAAAGTAAACATACCTGATGATTTTAGGAACGAGTTTTTTCGTCTGATTGATAAAGTTAATTTAAATCTGATGGAAGACCAGGATAATTTCTTTGGATATTTTTTATTTCAAATGGCAAGAGAAATAAGATTTGATATCAGCAGTCCTACTGCTGTTAATTTTAAAGGAACTCAATATGTTATCTACTTTAATCCAGTTATTTTTTTAACTCTAAGTGTAAAACAAATGGAAACCACCATTAAACATGAAATATTACATATTGTATCCATGCACTTAATAAGAGCAAAAGAATTAAAGAATAGATATAGCACCTTAGCAATGAATATAGCAATGGATATTGTGGTAAATAAATATCTAAATTATCTGCCCCCCTATGCCACTACCTTAGAGTGGGTTAATTTAAGTTTGTCATTAAATTTAGAGCCAGCTGAACCATTTGAATACTATGTGGAAAAAATTCAGACAGCTATCCATCTACTAGAGGAAGATGATAAGGCAGCAGAGGATGATAGTTATCAGGATGAAAATAATCAGGTTAACAATACTCAGGATGACAATACTCAGGATGAAAATACTGAGGATGACCAGATTGAAATGGATTATAATATTGAAAAAACCCACAACATCTGGGAAGATTCTAGTGATATAGATGAAAAGGCTATGGTAGAATTTACGGAAAAGGCAATAAGTTATTCAGAAAAAGGCGAAATTCCATCCTATCTGAAAAGTATGATTTTAGGATTAAAAAACAGTAAGGGAGAGTTGCCTTGGAATTTATATTTGAAACGCATTATGGGAACTGTCTCAAGCAATCCCAAGAAAACAATAACTAGGCGAGACAGAAGACAGCCGGATCGACTGGATTTAAGAGGACAGCTTAGAAGTCATAAAGCTAACATATTAGTTGCTCTTGATATTAGCGGTAGCATCAGTGAGGAAGAATTTAAACAGGCTATGAAAGAAGTACTAAGCATTGTAAAAAATAGCAATCATGAAATTACCGTGATTGAATGCGATAACCAAATAAGACGGGTATATAAAGTGAAATCGGATAGGGATTTAAAAGAGAGAATTAATAAAAAGGGAGCTACCAGGTACAATCCAGTATTTGAATATGCCAATCAAAAAAAGGTTAATTTGTTAATCTATTTTACAGATGGGAAAGGGGAAGACAAACTCCAGGTAATACCCAGAGGATATGGGGTTCTGTGGATTATCTCCGGAGGTGGGGACAGACTTTCATTAAAAGAGCCTTATGGGGCAGTAAAAAAACTTAGTAACATCAGAAAGAAAGATATCCTATTGGATGTCAGTGACGTTGCAAGTGGCGGGTATTCAATGAATAATCAGGAGAGAATTTTATAAAGAAAATAAAGAAAGTTAAACCAACGGTCGGGTTATTTGTGAATCTGACAGAATCCATAATCTCAACAGTGTTAAAAAAAGTAAATTTCATGTTTGAATTTAGTCAGTTTATGTATTATAATGGGGAGAAATACGGTGTATAATTTTTGAAATAGGCAACCAGTTCTTGGCAGTAAAAAAATAACTACATATGATGAAATTCGGTTGTTATCACTAGTTAGTAATGCCAATAATATTGCGAAAGGAAATGTTAGTCATGAGTACTAATAAAAGCATCATCAAATCTTATTTCTTTATGTCACTTGGGACCGGTATCCTTATGGGTATTATTTTCCCGTTTTTTGCTGCACTGTTTACCGATTATAAATCAACTGCTTATAGAATACCGTTTACTATTGCATGTGTTATGGCGGGAATTATTGTTGGAATTTTTTCATTTTTAATTGGTAAGGTGACTCTTATTAGCGCAATCAAAAGGTTTTTTGTGACATTTAAATGCATGACAAGGGGTGACCTTACAGTACGCTGCCAGATGAAAAGTAAGGATGAAATAGGAAAACTATCGGATGATTTTAATCAATTCCTGGAGGCGGTTCAGGAAATATTTAAACATAATCAGGATTTGGCGGCAACAGTCACTGATCTTTCAAGAATACTAGCAGAAACTGGGAATTCTAGTGAGCAATCATCAAAGGAAATTGTTGATGGTACGGCAACGTTAGCTGATGGTGCAGCTTTACAAAGCGAACAGCTGACGCTGATTAAAGCACAGATGCTAGATAGCAGCAGCCATGTAAGTGAAGGTTTTAGATGCGCCGAAAAGATGATGAATACATCGATTCAAGCAGTAAATATTGCGCATGATGGTAGCGAGGAGATGAAAGAGTTTGTCTCCAAATTTGAATGGGTGAGCAATGCCATTGAATTTGCTACAGAATCCATACAATATTTAGGCAAGCGAGCAAATGAGATAGGTGAAATTATTGCCTTAATTACCGAAATTGCATCCAAGACAAATCTGCTGGCCCTAAACGCAGCTATTGAGGCTGCTCGGGCAGGTGAAGCGGGCAGGGGATTTTCGGTAGTAGCAGAAGAAATTAGAAAATTATCAGATAGTACTACAGAAGCATCAAAAATGATTACGAATCTTCTAAATGACACAAAATCTGAGACTGACGAAACTATACAAAAAATGGAAAGCAATCTTAAAAAAGTGAATATGCAGCTGTCTGCCATTCATAAAAGCACCATGGCATTGGATATTATTGTGGAAAAAGTCAGAGAGACGAAAAAGGATGCAACTGAAGTCATTGAGGTTTATAACAATATACAGAAAATGTTTGACTCTATGGATAAGGCTGTTTTACAAATCAGCGATGTTACCGAAAGCAATGCTAATTATTCCCAGGAGATTGCGGCCTCTACACAAGAGCAGTATAATTACGTAAAAGAAATGAAGAACAGCGCAGTTAAGTTATCCAAGGTTGCTAATTTGATGGTTGAAGATATTAGTAAATATAAGACAGTATAAATATTAGACAGTATAAATATTAGACAGTATATATAAGACAGTATAATTATAAGTCAGTATAAATATAAAGTCCTTGTTTGGTAGGGGAAACTACTGGGTAAGGGCTTTTTGCTGTGAAAAAATATATGTGTCCATAGCATGAGTGGGTATTTAAATGCAAAAAATTGTACCATACGAAGTTTAATTTTGAATTTGTGCAACAAATTGTAGAAAGTGCCATATTAATTGACTGTAGAATCAATAAATGATATAAATAATTCATCAAACACAATCGATTGCACAAGTAATGTTTGTATAAAAATAACAATGATGCGCAGCGTTGTTAAAAAAATATATTGCTGATTAATAAATTTTAATTAATTTTGGATGAATGAAGGAGATAATAAATATGGCTAAAGTTAAAAATTTTAAAACAATATTCCCTGCAATTTCTATTCCTTTTTTTGAGGATGGTACTATCAATGAAGTACAACTTCGTAAATATGTGAAATGGCTTGCATCTTTTGATGAAATTGGCGGTCTTGTTTGCAACGGGCATACAGGAGAAATCACAGGTCTTTCCCGCGCTGAGAGAAAGCGTGTTACAGAAATCGTTTCTGATGAGGTTGGTGACCAACTTACAATAATATCTGGTATTAATTGTGAAAATACAATAGAATCCATTGAAATGGCAAAAGAAGCAAAGGAAGCAGGAGCCGATGGAATTCTCTTAATGCCTCCTCATATGTGGCTTCGCTTTGGTATGAGTTCAGAAGCACCATTCCAATACGTAAAGGATGTTGCTGAGGGAGCAGACATTGATATCATTATTCACTTATATCCAGCTACTTCCAGAGCATTCTATCCAGTAGATACACTTGTGAAAATGTGTAAGGAAATAGATCATGTAAAATGTATTAAGATGGGAACCCGTGTTACTTCAATGTATGAGCATGATATCCGTGTGCTACGTGAGGAATGCCCGGACATTTCCTTAATTACCTGTCATGATGAGACACTTTGTACTTCATGGTTTCCTAAAATGGATGGTGCATTGATTGGATTTGCTGGCTGTGTACCTGAAATTATCTGTGATGCATGGAAAGCATTTAAGGCAAATGCACCAATTAACACCATTCGTGAGCACGCTGACACAATTTACTATATTTCAGAAGCAATCTATGGTGGTGGACAGCCAAGCGGTGAAGCACATGCTCGTTTGAAAGAGGCACTTGTTCAAAGAGGTATTTTTGATAATGCATTAATGAGAAAACCAGTTCTTCCTCTTAATGACGAAGAAAAAGCTTGGGTTAAGGCTGGTCTTGAAAAGAGCGGCTGTGGTAAAGTAACACTATAAGAATGCAACTATAACAGAAGCTAAAAGTGTTAAATAACAGTAATAACATTAGTAATTATATGGAAGCAAAAGGTTATAGGCTGCCTTTTCAACCTAAATATAGAATAAAGGAGAAGTATGGTTTTACCGGAGAATCTAATCATACAAATTTACTATGAATGATATTGAGGTTAATGTAGAAGAAGTATTTGATGAAACTAAAGTAAAAAAACTTTCATTCTTGGAATTAATAAAAAAAATAGGTCCAGGCATCATACTAACAGGTATTGTTATTGGACCTGGAGCAATTACCACCGCTTCTATGATTGGTGCAAAATATGGTTACAGCCTTATCTGGCTCTACATTTTAATTGCTTTTATGGGAACAACATACGTTCTTGTAACATACAGACTTTCAATGCTTACCGGTATGCCAACACTCCATGCAATTAGACATTATTATGGTAAGTTTGCCGCTGGCTTTACAGGATTAGCTTTGTTTCTGACCTGCTGCTTCTTTACCATTGGTAATATATCTGGAACAGGTGCTGGTATGAATCTAATATTCGGTATGGATTGGAAACTTGGCGCAATGATTATGATTTTGGTATTGATATATTGTTATTTTTCTAAAGGGGTATATTCCAAGATTGAAAAAGCAGTAGGGATATGTGTTATCGGTATGATTATTGCATTCTACATAACACTGGTAGGTACTGGCGGACCGAATTTTGGAGCATTAGGTAAAGGACTTGTACAATGGCGTTTTCCTGAAGGCAGTTTAGCTACTTCACTTGGGTTTTTAAGCACTCATGCAGCTTTGACCACAGGTATTTACGGAACTTACCTTGGAATTGAAAAGAAATGGAAAAAAGAAGATTTATTTAATGGAACCATGAAGGTTGATACCATTGCACATGTTTTGTGTGTAATCTTGATTAGCGCAGCGATTATGATTGTTGCCGCTAATGTATTAAATCCAACTAAGACGGTTGTAAAATCACCAGCAGAATTAGCTGAAATGCTAATGCCAGTTATGGGAAGCATTGCAAGACCCATAATGGGTATAGCACTTCTTGGTGCAGGTTTCTCTTCTCTCCTTGGAAATACACAAAGAGGTGTTGTTCTACTTAATGCAGGTTTTAATAAACCAACTGCACTAGAAGATAAGAGTATTAAATTCGGTGCAATGATAGTCCTGGTAATATCAGCAGTTATCTGCTTCTTATATAATGGTTCTCCGGTTCAGCTTATCTTTATTGCAAACCTGGCAACAGCAATTGCAACACCCGTATCCGGTGCCTTCATTCTCTTGATGATTTGGCGAAAAGATACTACCGGCGGACTTAGAGCACCAAAAGCATTAAGAATTAGTATGTCAATCTGCTATATTATATGTATCTTTTTAACAGCATCTTCATTGATTAAATTGTTATCCTAAAAATAATAGTATATAGAATTTTATAAAACAGGGAGTAAACTTGCCTCAGCTTGTGAGGCGTAAGTTACTCCCATCTTTCTAACTATAATTTTTACTATAGGTAATGCACTTTTTCCTAATAAACAAATAAATGGATTATCATTGAATTCTTAATAGTTTAGGCTTACTATTATATTTAAATAAAGAGATTCTATTCCTTGAAGATAATAAATTTCGGGAAAAGTATGAAACTACATTGTGTAGAATATATATTAAATCCTTAGAATAATAACGGACATTAATAAATAGTTAGGAGTGTATATAAGATGGCTACTTTAAAAGATGTTGCAAAATTAGCATGTGTAGATGTAAGTACAGTATCCAGAGCAATAAATAATTCTTCTTACGTTCATCCAGAAACTAAGAAAAAAATTTATGCAGCAATAGAACAACTCAGCTATAAGCCTAATTTATTAACCAAAGGGTTGCGTCAAGGGAAACGACACACAATAGGAGTAGTAGTACCAAGTATTAATTTATCTATTTTTGGTGAAGTTGTTCAAGGAATAGAAAGGCAAGCACAGAAACTTGGTTATAGCATTGTGATTTGTAATACGAAAGATAATCCAGATTTGGAAGA
>JAQSYR010000057.1 GCA_029256035.1 Anaerocolumna sp.
ACTTTAGTATCCGCTAGGGAATCATCTAATCTAATGATTACCTGTTCCATATCTTCGTAACTAATAACTGCGGCAGGTTCAAAACGAATACATTTAGCATTCACTAAAGTTCCAGCGGTTAATACTCTTCTTGCAAACATACCTTTTGCAACGGAGTATCCAACATCACTGGTAACAAATTCCAACCCAATCATTAATCCGGTACCACGAACTTCACTGATTACAGTTGGATATTTTTCAGCCAGCTGATGTAATCCTTTTAGCAAAAATTCTCCTTTATCTGCACACTGCTTCGGTATATCATTTTCCAGCATATACTTAATTGTTGCAATTGCTGCGGAACATGCTAATGGGTTACCGCCAAAGGTAGGAGATCCAAGAAGCCATGGATTTTCCACTAATTCCTCTGTCCACATATGAGGTCTGCAGATAATACCAGTGATTGGCATAATACCACCTCCAAATGCTTTGCCAAAGGTTAAAATATCTGGAGTTACTCCCTCAGCTTCACAACGGAACATAGTTCCTGTTCTTCCCATACCAGTTTGTATTTCGTCAAATATTAACGCAACACCGTATTCATCACAGATTTCTCTAACTTCCTTCAGATATCCTTTTGGTGGTAGAATAATACCAGCTTCTCCTTGGATTGGCTCAAGAATTACTGCGGCCACAGACTCACCAACTGCTTTTAGATTACGGATTGCTTTTCTCATGTCAGATGCATTACCATACTCCACATGTTGTACCTGTTGAACCATTGGTGCATAAGGACTTCTATAAGTACCTTTTCCACCCATAGAAACTGCTCCCATAGATTTTCCATGAAAAGCTCCAACAGTTGAAATATACCATTTTCCACCAGTAGCAATACGTGCAAGCTTTAATGCCATTTCTACAGCTTCGGCTCCACCATTGGTAAAGAAACATTTTTCTAAATCTCCCGGTGTAATATCTGAAACAGCTTTTGCCAAATATCCTCTTAAAGGATCTAATAATTCCTGTGAGTGAAGGGCCTGATGTTCTAACTGTGCTTTTACTGTATCAATGATTTCTATATTTCTATGTCCACAGGTATATATACCAAAACCACCTAAGCAATCAATAAATTCTTCCCCATAAAGTCCGGAACAATATGCTCCATAATCTTTCCACTCTACAACTGCTGCATTGGTAGATACGGATTTTCTATACTTTAACCATCCTGGACTTACATAAGTGTCAAAATAATGCACTGTATCCTTGGTAATCTTTTCTTTTTGTTCCTCCGTTAAGGAATCACTATGTATAAAATCAATTACTTCATTTAATTCTTTTAACACTGTTTCTTTATTTGTCATTCTAACTACTCCTTTTATTTTGTGAATTCCGCCCACATTTCGCTATATGTATCAACTGTTTTACCAATGTTCATAACATAGTAGCCTTTTGCAATTTCTTCTGCAGGAATTGCTATTGCTTTGTTATTCTTATATGCATCATCCATTAAGGCAACTCCCGCTTCATTTGGGTTAAGATAAGGGAATTCTGTTGATATTTCTTTATTAACTTCAGCATTTAATATATAATCAATGAATTTATAAGCATTTTCTGCATTTTTTGCATCCTTTGTGATACACAGGTTATCAAGGAATAAATACAATCCTTGTTCTGGGAACGCAATATCAAGATTCTCATTTTCCTGCATTGCAAGGGCTGCTTCTGCACTCCAGATTAAACCTACCGCTGTTTCTTCTGTAATCATAAGCGTTTTAGGAGAGTCACTATCCAGACTCTTAATATTAGGTTTTAAAGTAAGAAGTTTATCTTTTACCTGACTTAATTTTGCTTCATCAGTTTCATTAAAATCAAAACCTGAGGCTAATGAAGTAACACCGATAATTGCTCTAAAATCATCTAACATAACAATAGAATTCTCATATGCTGGATTAAAAAGTTCTTCATAGTTTGTAAAATCTGCATCTGGACTTACCATATTCTTGTTATATACAACTAATCCTGCCCCCCCTAAATAAGGAATAGAATATTTATTACCAGGATCATAACTTGGATTTAAATATGCCTCACTAAGATTTTTAAAGTTGGTTAATTTGGAAGTGTCAAGTTCCAATAAAAGATTCTGAGAAATCATATTTTCTACCATGTAGTCACTAGGACAAACAATGTCATAAGCTCCAGCATTGCTGCCCTGCACTTTTGCAAGCATTTCTTCATTATTAGAATAAGTCTGCATCTCAACATTGATTCCAGTTTCTTCTTCAAACCCTTCAATTACAGAATCAGGAAGATATTCAGTCCACATAAATAAATTTAAAGTTCCATTATCTTTTTTGCCGCAACCAGCAAGTACAAGTGCTGCCATTGCATAAACAACTGTTAAAACTAACATTCTCATCTTCTTCATAAAAACATCTCCTTTTAATTTGATATACGTATCAATATTGCATAAAAATAATTTAAACTTATTACCTCCCTTTAAAACCTGAAGATTACACTGAATTCTTTTTTTCTCGTTGGGTAATTATAACAAAGATAATTGTTATAACTAACACAATGGTGGAAAGTGCATATACATCAGGCGTAACACCTGTTTTTGTAAGTTCCATTACTTTTAGTGGGAAGGTATTACTTCCAGGACCTGTTGTAAAGAAACTAATTATAATATCATCTACCGATAAGGTAAAAGCCAAAAATGCACCTGAAATAACACCGGGCATAATAATTGGTAAAGTTACTGTTAGGAAGGTTTTTAGTCTTCCTGCTCCAAGATCCATTGCTGCTTCTTCTACAGATTTGTCAAAACCTGATAATCTTGCATTTACGGTAAAAACAACAAAGGGAATGCTAAATGTTGCATGTGCAATGATAAGAGAAACTAAACCCATGGGGATATTGGAGAGATTGAATATGGCCAGTAAAGAGATACCCAAAACAATCTCTGGTATAACCACTGGAATATAAAGAAGCATATCAATAATTCTTTTTCCTCTGAATTTAAATTTATACATACCATAGGATGCTAAAGTACCTATTAAGGTTGCTATTATGGTACTAACTATACCTACTAGTAATGTGTTTCCATAAGCTTCTAACAGGGAATCGTTCCGAAATAACCTTCCATACCATTCCAGGGTAAATCCCTCAAATACAATGTTCATTTTTGATGTATTAAAGGAATACAATATGATGACTGCAATTGGAAGGTATAAGAAAATATAAATTAAGGCTGTAAAAATTCGGGATAGTACTTTGCCCTTTTTCTTCTTCATTTTACATCACCCCCAAATCTTCCATATCTCCACCGCTCTTCTTATAGATTGCTACCATTATGAGAATTAAAGCAATCAGCATCACGGAAAGGGCTGCCCCAAATGGCCAGTTATTTGCAGCTTTAAATTGATTTTCAATTAAATTACCAATTAATTGTGATTTTCCTCCGCCCATAATATCAGATACAAAGAAAAATCCAAGACATGGAATAAATATCATAATAGAACCGGAAAATATTCCAGGGAACGTAAGTGGTAAAGTAACATGTAAGAAAGTATGTAGTTTATTTGCTCCTAAATCTCCTGATGCTTCTAGCAAAGTACCATCCAATTTATCTATAGAAGCAAAGGTTGGAAGTATCATATAAGGGATTAAAGTATAAACCATACCAAGTAAAACAGCACCTCTTGTATAGAGAATTTCTAATGGTTCTCCTATTATTCCCATACTTAGCAGTAAAGAATTTAGAACACCTGTCTTTCCAAGAATCGTTTTCCAGCCATTTAATCGGATTAGTGAATTGGTCCAAAAAGGTACCATAAGCATAATCATCATAATAGTCTTGCTTCTTTTTCCAACGCTTGCCATAATATAAGCAAAAGGATATCCCAGCAGAATACAGATTAAAGTTGTAAAAAATGCTATAATAAATGAGTTTCTATAGATTTCTAAATAAGTTGGATTCAGAAGGTTCTTATAATTATCCAGGTTGAATTTAAATACTACATTATAACCATCCGTTGCCATAAAACTTAAGAAAAAAACATAAAGTAATGGCGCTGCAACCAATAGAAGCAACCAAATGGCAACAGGAGAAATTGTAGCTAAAAGAGGAACTGTATTTTTTCTTTTCTTACTTCCATTACTCATTTAATCTCCCCCTAATCTGGCATTCTCAATTATGTTATGAATCATAAAGCCTCGTGATTTAATCAGAACCACATCCTCCACATCCCAGTAGATATATACGATATCACCAATTTTAGGGGCTTCATCAATATCCATTCTGCTTAGCTTAACAACTTGCCCGTTAACCAGAATAATATTGCTCTTAATCACATTACCTACATAGATTTGTTCTTTTACTTTACCCAAGATAGTAAAACCTTTGACTTCTGTTTTAGAAACTTTAATTTTCTCTGGTCTTACACAGGCATATACCATTTCTGACATGTTAACGGAAAAGTTTTCGTCAATTAGTCCAAGTGCATTTCCAACCTCAAGTCCTACATTTACAGTGTCACCGCTAATTTTATTAATTACAGTTTCAAATATATTAGATTCTCCAATAAAATCAGCTACAAATCTGGTTGCCGGACGTTCATATACTGTTTCCGGTGTATCTAACTGATCTAAATATCCCTGATTCATAATCGCAATTCTGTCACTCATGGTTAAAGCTTCTTCCTGATCATGTGTAACGTAGATAAAGGTAATCCCAAGTTTTTTCTGTAGATTTTTAAGTTCTATCTGCATCTCTTTTCTTAATTTTAGATCCAAAGCTCCTAATGGCTCATCAAGAAGTAAAACCTTAGGACGGTTTATTAAAGCTCTCGCAATTGCAACTCTTTGTTTTTGTCCACCTGACAATTGACTGGGGTATCGTTTTTCAAATCCGTTTAGCTGAACTAAATGTAGTATTTCTTCTACCCGCTCTTTCATTTCAGATTTTGAGACTTTTTTCATTTTTAAGCCATAAGCTATATTTTGAAATATATTCATGTGGGGAAATAACGCATAACTTTGAAATACTGTATTTACATTACGCTGAAATGGTTCTTTTGTATCCACCCTTTCTCCTTCAAGGTAAATCATTCCTTCTGTTGGCTCTTCAAAGCCTCCGATCATTCTTAGTATAGTTGTCTTTCCACATCCGGAAGGACCAAGCATAGTAAGAAATTCACCTTCATATACCGTCAAATTTAAATCATGCACCACATGATTATCGCCATAGATTTTATTCACGCCCTTTATCTCAACAATTGGCTTTTTATCTTCGCTCATTTTTCCCACTCCAATCTAGTGTCAAATTTCTTAAACAATTCTAACCACAGTAATGAAAGAATCTGGCTTGCCAGAGTCTGGTGCTGACACTAATCACCTTAGTGATAATGCCAAAGGAAACAAAAAAGAAGCCAGCACTTGTAAGCCAGCTCCTTTGCTTAATTTTGAATTGAAGTTTCTAAATTGCATCAACACCACGTTCGCCTGTACGAATTCGCATTGCATCTTCTACATTTTTAACAAATACTTTTCCATCTCCTACAGTACCGGAAGCAACCTTATCTCTAACTTCCAATAAAATATCTTCCACATACTCATCTTTGACTACTACTTCGATTCTTATTTTAGGAATTAGATTTACATTGGTTCTTAGACCTTTAAAGTCAACTGCAGTTGTGTTCCCCTGCTGAATTCCGCAACCCATAGCACTCAATACTGACATACCGCCACAATCATGTTTAAATAAAATATTTTTTACCATCTCTAACTTTTCTGGCTTAATATACATAGTAATTTCTTTCATAAAAACATCCTCCTTTTCCCGAATCATTTACTGATTCATGCAAAAAGGCGCCTAAGCTGTAACAGTCAAAACTGTAACTACTTAAACGCCTTTGTTATATAGAATTTAAATCCAGGTGTGTTCACTTATTTCAATGGAGTAACTATATCACTTGTGCGTTATATTGTCAATATCTAAATTTAAAATATTTTTAATTTTACACCCATACTACTAATTCCAAGTAAAAGTAATAATAAATTTTACCATTTCTCCTGTGTTATTAGCATAAATATGGTCCCCATGAGTAGGAAATCTAATGGAATCTCCTTCTTTAATTTCATAAATCTTCCCATCAGCCTCTAAGGTTAAAGTCCCTGTAATTACGGTTAAATATTCAAAGGTATTTTCACCATGTCCTCCAGAAATATTTTTTCTGTTGGGGTAAATCTGCATCATATAAATTTCAAAGGTACGGCTCTCTTCATAGGGAAAATACTCATAAAACTCATATTCTCCTTCCATACTTTTAAATGGTAGAAGTTCATCTTTATTTACAATAATAATATCAGTATTTGCCGCATTTACCAAAGAAGTAAAAGGAATTCTAAGACCACTTACTATTTTGCCGAGAGTTTCTACAGTCGGAATTGACTCACCTCGTTCTATCTGTCCCAACATACTTTTACTTACTCCGGTTTGCTCTGCAACATCTTCTAAGCTCATTTTCCTGGTTTTTCTAATATGTTTTAGATTTCTTGCAACGTTTTGAGAAATATATTCCATATCAACCGCCTTCCCTCATCCAATTGTTTTGTGCGTTATAATGTATATTTTTTTATATTACTACAGAAGTGACTGAATTGCAATTTTAATTTTTATGGTTACATAAATTAGTTACATAAATATAAAAATACTTTGAACTTCAAAACAGATTGACATTTATCACTTATCTTGTTAACATGGTATTAATTGTAATCGTTTTAAACTGTCACTTTTGTGACCTTAAATCAAAGGTATGAAAACCTGGAAATGAGAGGTGTAAATGAACCGTAATGAAGAACAATTAAACAATTTCTTAGTTGAATTATTTAATGATATCTTACGCTTAGAAGAAACCAGTCTTGCAAAAGGTGAATTCAGTAACCTAAGTATCAGTGAACTGCATGTAATAGAGGCTGTTTTTGAAGGAATTACCGATGGTTATAATACTATGACTGAAATCGCTAACCGTTTGAAAATAACTGCCAGCACACTTACCACTTCTGTTAAGACTCTTGAAAAAAAAGGCTATTTAGAACGTTCAAAATTATCAACAGATAAGCGTAAAGTTATTGTTATTCCAACAAGTTTAGCAGAGAAAGCATACGAGAGCCATAGACAGTTTCATAAAGATTTAGTTCAGGTAATACTAAAAGAATTGTCCCCGGATGAATTAGCAACATTATCGCATGCTTTACGTACCCTTCATAAATTTTTCAAAAAACTATAATACTAACTAAGAACCTGTAAACAAGAACAGTATTTAACATATTTTAATGAGGCTAAGGAAAATAACGATGACATAATCGTAATTACCATATCTTCACTTCTAAGCGGAACCTATCAGAGTGCAATGATAGCCAAAGATACTTGTGAATATAACAGTATCTATTTGATTGACAGCCAAACTGTAACTTTAGGTCTTCAGATCCTAGTTCGTTATGCTGTGGATTTAGCTAACAAAGGATTATCTGCAGAAGATATTGTGTCCAAATTAGAGGCTGACAAAGCAAAAATTCATCTATATGCAATTGTGGAAAATTTAGAATATTTAAAAAAAGGTGGGCGTTTATCCAGTGTTAGCGCTTTTGCAGGAACCATACTTAACATAAAACCAATTATTGAAGTTAAAGATGGTAAAGTTGGAGTTGCCGGAAAAGCACGTGGTACAACCAGTGCTTATCATAAACTTCATCAATTAATTGAACAGGCAGGTGGTATCGATTATACAAAATATCATTGTGTTGGGTATACGGGTGACAAAAGTAACTTATATCCATTTCTTGACTACTTAAAAGATAAAATTGATACAGAGAACCGTCTGGTTAGCCCAATAGGAACGGTTGTAGGTACCCATGCAGGCCCAGGTGCTTGTGGAATTGCTTTTTTTGAATAGTTGTTATGATTAAGAGAAAGCTGGTAATGATATGTCAAAAAAGAAGATTTTAATATTAGCAACCGGAGGTACCATAGCTTCTAGTTCCAGCGAAGAGGGGTTGGTGCCTTCCCTTGACATTATGAATATAGTAAACTATGCAACAGGTATCACTGAAAATTATGAAATTACTGCTAAAGATATCTTATGCCTGGACAGTTCCAACATTCAACCAGAGGAATGGGTCATAATTGCAAATAGCATTTACAATCATTATAAAAATTATGATGGTATTGTTGTTACTCACGGTACCGATACCATGGCATATACTGCTTCCATTCTTACCTTTATGCTGCAAAACATACCAATCCCCTTAGTACTTACAGGTTCCCAATTACCAATGTCAAGCCCCTTTACTGATGCTATCGAGAATCTTCGTTGTGCTTTTGCAATGGCTGCAAGTAAAGTTCC
>JAQSYR010000058.1 GCA_029256035.1 Anaerocolumna sp.
CCTGCCGTATTATATTTGGAAGCACTCTTAATATGATTTACTTCATCTTCTGAGATGGTAATGGTCGGAGAATCACTTACCACAGAAGGGGGAATTACTACAAAGTCACCATTTGGATTTGAAATTGACTTTTTAAGATCTGCAATTAATTCAGAGGCACTTAAATATCTTCTTTCCGGCTTCTTTTGCATACATTTTTGAACAATCTTATCTACACTAAGTGGTATAGATGGATCTATTTCTCGTAAAGGTTTGGCTTCTCCCTG
Source organism: Anaerocolumna sp. (assembly GCA_029256035.1). Taxonomy (GTDB): domain Bacteria; phylum Bacillota; class Clostridia; order Lachnospirales; family Lachnospiraceae; genus Anaerocolumna. The sequence continues at coordinate 267 of JAQSYR010000058.1, forward strand.
AATGTGTAATAATGCAACTGATACTGTATTATCACCTGCAAATGGCACCTGTCCGGTTAACATTTCATATATGGTTACACCAAGAGAATAGATATCACTTTTTTCATCACTATATCCGCCTCTTGCCTGTTCAGGGGACAGATAATGAACGGAGCCCATAGCATTGGAGGTGATAGTATTAGAAGTAGTTACTTTAGCTATACCAAAATCTGTAACCTTGACTTTGCCTTCTCTTGAAATAATTATGTTCTGGGGCTTAATATCCCTATGAATTATATGATTTAAATGTGCGGCTTCCATTCCCATAGCAATCTGTATTGCAATTCCAACCGCTTCCTTTACTTCAAGTTTTCCTTTTCTTTCAATAAAGTTCTTTAAAGTAATACCTTCTACTAATTCCATAACAATATAATGTAAGCCATGATCATCACCTACATCATATACATTAACGATATTTGGATGGGACAATCCTGCAGCTGATTGAGCTTCTCCCCTGAATTTAGATACAAATGTTTTATCATCACTATACTCCTGTTTTAATATCTTGATAGCGACAAATCGATTTAATCTATGGCATTTTGCCTTATAAACATCAGCCATTCCACCGGAGCCTACTTTTTCTATTATTTCATAACGGTCGCTAATAAACATACCAGGTTTTATCATCTTCTATCACCTCTTTCTACAAACTTACGAGTACAATGGAAATATTATCACTTCCACCATTCTCATTGGCTTTCTCTACTAAATGAATTGCAGCGGCTGGAAGCTCCTTAGGAAATTCTTTTACTATTCTTAATATCTCATTATCATCAAGCATATTCGTAAGTCCATCTGAACATATTAATACAACATCCTCTTCCTCTAAATTTACTTCAAAGTAATCTGGAATTACTGTCTTGTTGGCACCTAATGCTTTTGTAATAATATTTTTATTTGGGTGAAAACGCATATCTTCTCTGTCAATTTCACCAGTTTTCACCATTTCTTCTACAAGGGAATGATCTTGCGTGATCTGTTTTATTTCTTTGCCAATTACATATAATCTGCTGTCTCCTATGTTGGCAACATATAAGACTCTATCTATAATGGTTGCTACAACAAAGGTAGTACCCATTCCTTCCAAGTTCGTATTCACATCAGCTTCTTCTAATAACAAGTCATTGGTACGTTGCATTGCTTCAGAAATCATACTAATGGGAGTTATTTGTTTACTTTCTCTTATTAGATTCGTAAACGCCTCAACACAAAACTTTGAGGCATAATCTCCTGCATTATGACCACCCATTCCGTCAGCAACAATAAACAGATTCGGAAGATTACCAACTGCACCTGCTTCACAGAATACATAATCCTGATTCGTCTTTCGCATCTTCCCTATATCTGTTATTGAATAAGATTGCATGCTTACACCTCCTATGCTTCTTTTGAATATACTTGGCCTCTGACTGCCTGTAATTTCGCTCTTTTATTGGATTAACAGGAATCAGATTTACATGGCAGTTTAGCCCCTTTATTCTGCTGCAAAGTTCTAATGCATACTCCCTGGAATCGTTAACCCCTTCCACTAAACTATATTCAAAAGTGATTCTTCTTCCAGTCTTTTGAAAATAATATTCACATGCTTTTAAAATCTCATCAATGGTATATTTATTGGCAATGGGCATAAGCTCTTTTCTTACGGTATCATTGGGAGCATGAAGAGAAATTGCTAAGGTAATCTGGAGATTTTCATTTGCCAGTTCTTTCATTTTTTCAACTAATCCACAAGTAGAAACAGTAATATTTCTCTGACTTATGTTAAGTCCGTTTTCATCTGAGATTAGCTTAATAAACCGGAGCAAATGATCCATATTATCCAGTGGCTCTCCGGTACCCATTACAACGATATTGGATACCCTCTCACCTGAAATTTTTTGAATTTTATAGATTTGGTCTAACATTTCAGATGCTGTTAAGTTACGCTCTAAACCTCCAATGGTAGAAGCGCAAAACTTACATCCCATTCTGCAACCCACCTGAGAAGAAATACAAATGGAATTGCCATGATGATATTTCATTAATACACTTTCAATAACTCTTCCATCTCTAAGTCGGAATAAATATTTAGCGGTTTCCCCTTCTTTGGAAACTAACTTGTCAACAACGTCAAGATTAATTAACTCACAACGTTCCTTTAATTGTTCTCTAAGATCTTTTGACAGATTAGACATTTCATCAAAACTATCAACTAGTTTTTCATGGATCCAGCTATAGATTTGCTTCCCACGAAATGCTTTATCTCCCAAATCAATTACCAGATTATTCACTTCATCTAATGAAAGTGATTTTAAATCTAATTTATCCATGTATCTACCTTTTCTATTTTAAGTATATAAAATTGGGTGTCATTTGCACTTTTTTAATCGTGCTATAAAAAATCCATCGGAATCATGTATCCCAGGAATCAGTTGTAAATAACCTTCCTTGGTTGTTTTATTTCTTAAGGCTTCCGGAACCATATCTTCTATGCTTTCTAATTGAAAGTGAAAGTGCTCTAAAAACCAACGAACATTTTCAATATTTTCCTCTTTGTTTACAGTGCAAGTACTAAAGATAAGGATACCATCTGGTTTTACATAATTTTGTACATTATTTAAAATATCTCTCTGTACTTGTACTAATTGGGTTATCTTTTCTTTGGTCATATTGTATTTAATGTCTGGCTTCTTTCCAATAATTCCCAGTCCTGAACATGGTAAATCAGCTATTACAAGGTCAGCTTTTCCAATACTTTCTTCCTCTAGTTTCATAGCATCCTGTACTTTAGTCGTAATATTATTTAATTTTAATCGCTTAATATTATCATGAATCAGAGCAACTTTACGGTCGGATACATCCCTGGAATCAACGTGTCCACTGCCTTGTAATAATTCTGCAATATGAAGTGCTTTGCCACCAGGAGCTGCACAAACATCTATAACATAATCCCCCTGCTTTACACCTGCTATAACTCCAACTAACATGGAGCTTTCATCCTGTACAAGAAATTGACCTTGTAGGAAGGGCTCTAACTGTTCCAAAAAGTTATACTCTGAAATCTGAAAGGCAAAAGGTAGAAATGTTCCTTCCTCCACTTTAACACCTGATTTTTCCAAAGAAACTTTTAAATCCTTTGGCTCTATTTGATTCAAATTACAACGAATGGAAGTCTTTTTATCCTCAAAGGAAGAGTCAAACATTGCCTTTACAACTGAATACTCATATTGGCTTAATAAATGATTTACCATCCATTCTGGTACAGAATAATTTACACTTAGGAATTTTACAGGTTCTTTAGCTTCCTCTGGAAAAATAACTTTTTCCGGATTCCGGATAATATTCCGTAAAACACCGTTTACAAAACCACTTAGGCTGGCAAACCCTTTTTTCTTAGCAAGTTTAACTGCCTCATTACAGGCTGCAGAGTCCGGAACCTGATTCATATATCTTAATTGATATACACTCATTCGAAGTAAGTTTCGAATCAAAGGTTTCATTTTATTCACTTTAACATTGGAATAAATATTTATAATAAAATCTAAAGTGATTAAGCGTTCTATTGTGCCTTCACATAGTCTGGTAATAAATGCCCTGTCCTGTTTTTCAAGGGCTTGATATTGTCCTAAGGTACGATTAAGAACCTGATGACTGAAATTATTTTTTTCTACAATTTCCATTAATATTCCAAGGGCAATCTCTCTGGTATTACTATTAATGGTTTTAGTCACGATTTCTTCCTCCGAATAAGATGACAAGTCTTAACAATTGAAGAATGGATGCTGCTGCAGCTGCAACATAAGTTAAGGCTGCTGCCCCTAATACTTTCTTGGTATGAGAGATTTCTTCACTGTATAAAATTCCCGACTCATCAAGGACACGGATAGCTCTTGATGATGCATTAAATTCTACTGGAAGTGTTACTAGTTGAAATATTACAGCAAATGAGAATAAAATAATTCCTAAATTTATTAAAGTCATGGAATTTCCCATAATGATTCCAAGTATTATAACTGGCCAAGCTATATTTGAGCCAAAACTTGCAACTGGCACAATTGCAGAACGTAATTTTAGAGGGACATATCCATGATTATGCTGAATTGCATGACCACATTCATGAGCTGCAACCCCAATGGCTGCGACTGAAGTTCTTCCATATACTGTTTCTGATAGTCTTAATATTTTACTTCTTGGATCATAATGATCTGTTAAGTCACCTGCAATTTGTTGAACTGAAACATCATAGATACCTGCTGAGTGAAGGATTCGTTCCGCTGCTTCTGCTCCGGTCATTCCTGATAAACTTCTTACTTTAGAATATTTACTAAATGTCATCTTTACACTGGCTGATGCTGCTAAAGATAAAACTACACCTATAATTACTAATACATATGTTGGATCTAAATAACCAAAACCATAACCATAAAACATATATTTTTCCTCCTATTTCATAGACTTTATTGATTCTATCATTGGAACCTGTTAATCGAATTATTTTTATATTTTACTGTAACACAGTTCCAACTTCAATGGAATACCCTAATAAAAATGCAGCTGCAGACATACGTTTTTTGCCTTCTAACTGAAGTTCTTTAATACTTAAGCTGCCTTCTCCAGTTTTAACAATAATTGCATCTTTTGTTACTGAAAGTATTTCCCCTGGTGTTCCCTCTGGGTTCTCAGCAATTACATCTGCATCCCAGATTTTAAGTGTCTTGTCAAACAAGTGTGTGTAAGCACTGGGCCAAGGATTTAAGCCTCGTATTAATCTCTCGATGGATATTGCAGACTTGGAAAAATCAATTTTCCCAACTGTTTTATCAAGCATCTTTGCATAATTTGATTCTTCCTCTATTTGTTTTTCTCTCTTAGCAGTTCCACTTTCAATTGCATCCAATGCTTTTAATAATATCTCACCACCACATATTGCAAGCTTATCATGTAGTGATCCTCCAGTTTCTTTTGGCTCAATGACTACTTCTTGTTTCATAATCATATCCCCGGTATCAAGGCCTACATCCATATGCATAATCGTTATGCCAGTCTTTTCTTCTCCATCAATAATTGACCATTGAATAGGAGCGGCCCCTCGATATTTCGGTAATAAGGAGGCGTGCACATTAATGCATCCAAAGGGTGGCATATCCAGCAAAGCTTTGGGTAGAATCTGTCCAAATGCTGCAACAACAATAATATCTGGTCTTAATTCTTTTACTGTTTGCAAAAAACTTTCCTCTCTAACCTTAGCTGGTTGAAATACTGGTATCTGATTATTTATTGCCAGTTCCTTAACAGGAGGAAACTGTATCTGATTACCTCTTCCTTTTGGTTTGTCCGGTTGTGTAACAACTGCAATAATCTTATGTCGTGATTGAATTAACGTTTCAAGGATTACAGCTGCAATATCCGGTGTTCCCATATATAAAATATTCATTTTGTCTGCCTCCTATTGTTATTTTATTTCTATTATTAATCGTCTTCTCCAACCTTATGAAGTCCACCAATAACTTTTTCAACGTATAAAACTCCATCTAGGTGGTCAATTTCATGGCATAAAGCTCTTGCCAGCAATTCTGTACCTTCCACAGTTATTTCTTCCATGTTTTCATTTAACGCCGTTACTTTTGCGTAATTCGGTCTTGTTACAGTTCCAGACTTACCAGGTACACTTAAGCAACCTTCTTCACCTGTCTGTTCGCCACTGGTTTCTTCTATAACCGGATTAATTAGAATAATTGGACTGTCTCCTTCTGCAGACACATCAATTACAACCAGCCTTTTTAATATTCCAACCTGGGGTGCTGCCAAACCAACACCTTGTGCTTCATACATGGTATCAAGCATATCTTCAATTAATACTTTAATCTTAGGTGTTATCTCTGTTATTTCTTTTGATTTCTTTGTTAATGTGGTATCGCCTATTGTTCTAATATTTCTTATTGCCATAAGTTTAGCCCTCACAATCTTTATTTAGTAACTGTTCATAGGATTAAAATCAAACTGTACCATACAGTCCTTAATTAATTCCATTCCATTCATGACTTCTTCCATATAATTTTTCATCTGAACCAGACCATCATAATCTTTTTTCTTTATATAGATTACATATCGATAGATATCATTTGCCCTTGAAAGTTCAGCTGCTGCTGGTCCTATTACAAAGGTGCTTTTTTGTAAAGCATTTTGTTCCACCCATTGTTTTGCAGTATTACCTATCTCCATAGCCAAATCCATTGCCTTTTGTTCTGCTTTTGATGCAATTAATATTGCCAGTATGTGGGCTGCTGGTGGATACATAAGCAAATCCCGATAGGCGATTTCTTTTTCATAGAAACTTATATAATTGCCTGTACTAGCTGTTGTAATACTATAATGCTCCGGTTGATAGGTCTGGATTACAACTTCACCAGGCAGTTTGCCCCTACCGGCTCTTCCGGACGCCTGTACCAGTAACTGAAAGGTGCGCTCTGAGGCTCTATAATCTCCGGCATATAAAGATAAATCAGCGGCCAGTATCCCTACCAAAGTAACCATAGGGAAGTCATGCCCCTTAACAATCATCTGGGTTCCAACTAATATATCGGCTTCCTGATTTGCAAATGCAGCAAGTATCTTCTCATGTCCATCTTTATTTTTTGTGGTATCCATGTCCATCCTTAATACTTTTGCCTGAGGAAATTCCTTTTTTACCATCTCTTCTACTTTTTGAGTACCTGTACCAAAGGCGGCTATGTATTTCGAACCACAGGATGGGCATTTGCCAGGCATGGATTCTTCGTAACCACAATAATGGCAGACTAGATTTCCACTTTTATGATAAGTTAATGAAATATCACAATGAGGACACTTCATTACAAAGCCACAACTTCTGCAGGATACAAAACCTGCATACCCTCTTCTATTGATAAACAGCATAATTTGCTGATTTTTACTAAGTCGGTCTTCCATTAATTCTCTTAATTTGTTACTAAATATTGTTTTATTTTTATTTTTTAATTCTTCCCTTAAATCTTCAATCCAAATCTTTGGCAGGACTGCTTTACCAATTCTTGATGGCAAAGTATATAACTTATATTCCCCATCTAAAGCTTTTTTATAGGACTCTAAAGAGGGAGTCGCAGAACCTAGGACTACACTTGCTCCAGAAAGGGCAGCCCGCTTAACAGCAACTTCTCTCCCATGATATTTGGGTGGGCTTTCACTTTTATAACTCCCCTCATGTTCTTCGTCAATAATAATTAAGCCTAGATTGTCAAATGGTGTAAACAAGGCAGACCTAGGACCTATCATAATATCAATATCATTGTTTTTAGCCCGAAGATACTGATCATACCTTTCTCCCTGAGATAGTCTGGAATTCATAATAGAAATTCTATTCCCAAATCGTTTTATAAACCGCATGACAGTTTGATAGGTTAAAGCAATTTCAGGAATCAACATGATTACTTGCTTTCCTTCTTTTACCACTTCAGATATAATTTCCATATACACTTCCGTTTTACCACTTCCTGTAACGCCATGTATCAAATAGGTATTTCGGATTCCAGACTGGTATTCCCCAATAATGTCATTGGCTATGAATCGCTGTTGCTCTGTAAGTTCTAGTATATTTTTCTGATATTCCTGACTGCTGATTGGATTACGATATAATTTTTCTACATCAGTAGTAACTATACCTAGTTTCTCTAAATCTGCAATGGTAGTTCTTGCAATATTTAGCTTACCAGTAACAAGTTCAAACTCAAGTTCATCTTGTTGAATTAATTCTTCTAACAAACGGACTCTGGCTTTATTATTCTTTCTCTGAAACTCTGCCAGATGAACTCTTGCCTCTTCTATGGTTACAATAAGACGTATTGTTTTCTTTTCTTTTGACTTAATCTGCTTTTTAACTGGTATTACTGTCTTTAGTGCATCATTCATTGTTGATCCAAAGGTTTCTTTTATCCAATAAGCTAAATGAATTAACTGGCTTTCAATTACCAATGCATCACTTACAATTTCACTAATAGGTTTAATTTGTTCTATTTTCCATTTTGGTACAGATGAAATATCAACAATATAACCTTTCCGCTGATTATTTCCTTTTCCAAATGGCACAATGGCAAGTGCTCCGATAACAGCAGTCTCTAAATACTTTTCTGGAATTGCATACTGGTATGTTTTATCTAAATTTTCATGGGATATATCAATTATAATATCTGCATATTTTTGTTCCATACCGTATCACCTGCCCTTATTTCTATTATATAACTATACTCTCATTATTTATCTATAATTACATTATTTATCTATATTTCATTTAGTAAAGCTTTAACGATTTCATCTGTTCGCATTGATCTTGAGCCTTTGATTAAAACACCATCTCCAGCTTTTAAATTATTTTCTAAATACCCAATAGCTTCCTCATTATTGGTAAAAGAATGGGTCGTAATATTGGATTCTTTCTCTTGTATCCCCTTTGCTATGGCTGCCGCTTCCTTACCTATGGTAATGACTTCATCCACTTTATAATCAGCTATATATTCTCCAACTTCATAATGGCATTTATAAGAAATTTCACCTAATTCCAATACATCCCATAATGTGATGCAACCGCCAGAGCAGCAAGGGCATTGGATACATTATGAATTCCTAAGACCTGCAATACAATTTCTTCACCGTCATCTTTACTATTTCTAAGTGTAAAATAGGTTTTTCCTTCAAAGGTTCTAATATTTTCAGCTCTATAATCACACTCAGGATTTGTGCCAAATGATGCAACCTCTGCTTCCATTAATTTAACCAAAGTTGCTTCTGATACATCAATTTTAGCAAAAGAATGTGAATTTTTTATGTCCATGGTATCAGGTTCCTTAGGTCTGTTAACTAAAGTTCCATGAAACTCTTTTGCAGCAGTCTTTATTGCATTTAATAATACATCATTACCATTAACAAATAAAATAGAATCTTTTTGAAAGGAATTAATTATATTTAATTTTTCTTTTCTTATATTTTCCTGTGTTTTTAACTGTCCAATATGAGAAACACCAATATTTGTCATTACCGCAACTTCCGGTTTCGCTATTGGTGTCAGTTTCGCCATCTCACCAACTTCACTCATTCCCATTTCAATCACTGCAATCTCATGAGAAGAATCAATGCGAAACATCATTAATGGTAAGCCAACCTGACTGTTCATATTACCTTC
>JAQSYR010000059.1 GCA_029256035.1 Anaerocolumna sp.
GAAACCGGCTTTTTTGGAATTGAAGATAACGATGTGCAAGGAATTGTACAACGAATCCGAGAAGATTTTAATCATGTTAAAATTCAAATGACTTATGAAAATGACAGATACCTCATTGAGCCATTCTTTCATTATGAAAAAGTATGTATTATAGGTGCTGGACATGTAGCACAAAAACTTGCGGACTTAACAAAGAACTTAGGTTTTTATACCGTTGTTGTAGATGACAGAGAAGAGTTTGCAAATGTTGAAAGGTTTCAAACTGCAGATGAAATAAAAGTAATTCCTACCTTTGATAAATTATCAAATCATATTCTAATCAATCATAACAGTTATATTGTCATTGTAACTCGCGGACACACCTATGATAAGGAAGTGCTCGCCCAGATGTTAAAAACAGATGCCAAATACATAGGAATGATTGGAAGTCATAGTAAAAGAGATCATACCTATCAGGAATTATTAAAAGAAGGTTTTACAACAAAGGATCTTGAGAGGGTTTATTGCCCAATTGGAACTAAAATATTTGCACAAACACCGGAAGAGATTGCCGTAAGTATTGCGGGGGAGTTAATTAAGGTAAGAAGGGAACCTGTAAATGTGAATGAGTCGTAATTTAGGTATGAGAGGGATCTGAAATGAGAATGAACAGGATTGCTGCAATTATTATATCGGCTGGGTATTCCAGTAGAATGAAATGCTTTAAACCTTTACTTCCCCTTGGAGACAGTTCGGCTATCGAAAGATTGATTCAAACGTATCAGCGTGCAGGGATTGGGGATATTATTGTTGTGACTGGTTTTAGGGGTGAGAATATCATTGAAAAGCTGAAGGGGTTAGAAGTGCAGATTGTATTAAACGATGATTATGCAAAAGGTATGTTTACGTCTATAAAAAGAGGAATCTTTGCATTAGGTGAAAATATTGACGCATTTTTTGTGCAGCCAGTGGATATTCCTCTCGTTAAAGAAACTACACTTAAAACATTAATACATAATTATGTTGTAAACACGGAGGGAGTGTATTATCCGACCTTTAACAAAATCAAAGGGCACCCGCCTCTCATTGACTGTAAATATAATTCGGCAATTCTTAACAGTTATGGGGAAGGTGGATTAAAAAAAGTACTGGAAGAATTTAAAGAAGATTCTATCTGTGTACCGGTTTATGATAATGCCATTTTAATGGATATGGATAAAAAAGAAGATTATGAGAAGCTGTTACAATACGAAAATCTTCATGCTCCAAATAAAGCAGAGTGTCAGGCTATAATGGAACTCTACCAAGTTCCTCAACACATTATTAAGCACTGTGAGGCTGTAGAAAGTGTTGCCCGCGTAATTTATAATCAAATTAGTTTGAATGGAATCAAATTAGATGATAATGCACTTTTTGCAGCGGCACTTTTACATGATATGGCCAGGAAAGAAAAGAATCACCCTGTGATAGGCGGTAACATGATAAAAGAGATGGGGTATGGCTTTGTGGGCGAAATTATTGCTTACCATATGGATATTGAGGTCAAGGAAGAGGAGCCAATATCAGAAAAAGAAGTGCTCTATTTAGCTGATAAATTAGTGAAAGAGGATGTTGTCTGTAATATTGATGAGCGATTTGAACAGGCTTTAAAAGATAAAGGAGAGAATCCTCTGGATATAGAAAAAATAAAAAAGCGATGGATTTCGACAAAAATAATTATAAAAAAAATTGAGAGGATTACTGGAGAAGGTTTTTGTTATGAAAATAAGAATATATCTCATAAGACATGGAAAAATTGCAATTGGTAATGAAAAAAGATACGTAGGTATTACAGATATACTTTTAGATGACACAGGAATCAGCCAGGCGAATCTACTAAAAAACTACTTTAGTCAAATGCCAATAGAACAGGTCTTTACCAGCCCATTAAAAAGGTGTTTAAACACCGCAAAAATCATATGTGAAGAAAAACAACAAGACTATATCATTGTTAAAGATTTTACAGAAATCAATATGGGCCTATGGGAAAATAAGCCAATTATAGATATTAAGAAGAACTTTCCGAAAGAATATGAAGAGAGAGGTAAAAATTTTGCATCTTTCCTTCCGCCCGAAGGAGAGAGCTTTAATCAGTTAACAAAAAGAGTTATGGCAGCTTTTGATAGCATTGTAAATAATTATTCTGGAAATATAATAATAGTATCTCATGCTGGCGTCATTAAAGCTATAATAAGTCAAATACTAGGTGTTCCCTTTCAAGATATTTTCAGTACAGACCAACCATATGGATGTGTAAATGAACTTATATTAAACGATAATTATCAATGGCAATATAAACGGCTAATATAGAGAGCTTTGATAAAAAAAGGAAAACAAACAGGAAAACAAACAGAGAAACGAAGTAGAAAATTCCCTTCAGAGATGTAAATAATTTGATCTTTAAGGTCAGCATTCATAAAATCATGTGGATGTTGACCTTAAATGAAAAAGGGAGGAAGGAATAGTAATGGATTATATAAAGGATATGAATTATAAATTAAACATACCGAAAGATGTTGTGAATTACATGAAAGAGAAATATATCTTAGAGGATCATGTTAAAAAAGTTATATATTATTCAATAAAAACCAAGGAGCGTTTCTTTAATCCTTTTACACTACAATACGTAGCAAGGTTAAAACTTGATAACATCGCGTATTGGGTCAGATATGAAGATTTGGGTAAAGAAATCTGTGTGAAAAGTGTTATAGCTGTTGAATGGAAATTAATGTACTATTCCTGGAGTTATAACTTGCCCATAAATTAATAAAAATATAATCTTTGGTGAACTGGCCATTGATTGATTATAAATATAATGATATGATTGTAAATAATATGGGTGACAGAGGCTCAAAAAATTCTAGCTTAGAAAGTATATTGACTTAATGGGGGAATGGTTATGAATTATGATGAATTTGGAGCTGCTATAGAAACATCTCAAGAGAGATGTAAACTTTTAAATATTAGTAAAGATCAGGTTTTCAGTAACAAGATTATAAGTGATGCAGAGTTGCAGAAGAAGTTTTATGAAAAGCGAAATATGATTATGACGGCTGCCCCCTATATGGATCAATTGATTAATTTTGTGAAAGGCTGCAATTTCTTTGCATTACTTACCGATGGCGATGGGTGCATCTTAAATGCAATTGGTGACGAGAAGATACTTGGTGAAGCATTCGAGTTAAAAATGGTTCCCGGTGCATATATGAACGAGGAGAATATAGGAACAAACTCTATGGCAGTTGTATTAAAAACAGGGAAACCGGTTCAGCTATCAGGAGAAGACCATTATATTAAGGCTTATCATAAATGGACCTGTTCTGGTGCGCCAATTAAAGACAGTCACGGTAATTTAATCGGAGTTTTAGACTTAACAGGCTACATGGATCAGGTACATCCGCATACATTGGGAATGGTAATTGCTGCTTCCAATGCTATTGAAGAAATGATTAAAGTGAAAGAATTTCATAAACTACAGAATACAAATAATAAACATATACAAACAATATTTAATTCGATGCCCGTTGCCATTGTTACATCAGATCTTGAAGGAAAAATTAAAATATATAACAAGAAAGCTGCCCAACTATTAGAAGATGATAGTCTATTAAAGGCTAAAGTGATGGGTGAGATTATTAAGGAATGGGATTACATAAAGGATCTAATATTAAGACAGGATGGTGTTGACCAAGAGATAAATATTACTTCTTTTAAAAATACAATTTGCCATCTCACTGCTAATCCGATTTATAATCCAGTAGGTGATAATGTTGAAATTGTATATATTTTTGAGGCAATAAAAGAAACAAAAAAACATGCTTATTATACTTTTGATAAGATTATTGGCAAAGATGAAAATTTCTTAAATATAGTGGGGTATGCTAAGAAAATTGCTAATAGCAAATCAACCATATTAATTTTGGGAGAAAGTGGTACGGGAAAAGAAGTATTTGCTCAGGCTATTCACAATTACAGCAACAGAGTAGATGGTCCATTTTTGGCTATAAATTGTGGTGCAATACCAAAACAATTAATGGAACTTGAACTATTTGGTTATGATGAGGGTGCGTATATTGGCGCTAAAAAGGGAGGAAATCAAGGGAAGTTTGAACAGGCGGATGGCGGAACAATACTCTTAGATGAAATTGGTGAATTGCCTTTGGACATGCAGATTAAACTGCAGAGAGTATTGCAAGAAGGCATTATAACAAGAATCGGAAGTCAAAAATCCATTCCTGTCAATGTCAGGGTAATTGCCACAACCAATAAAGATTTAAAGAAGGAAGTGGAATTAGGGAGATTTAGAAAAGACCTTTTTTACAGGCTTAATGTATTGCCTTTGTATTTACCGCCATTACGTGAGAGAAAAGAGGATGTTAAGCTATTAATTCAATATTTTATGAAGATCATCTGTGGTAATTTAAATAAAAAAGAGGTTGAAATTAGCAGTGAATACTTAAAGTTAATGATGAATTACAGTTGGCCGGGTAATATCAGAGAATTGGAAAATGTTGTTGAATTAATTATCAATACTGAAACAATTCCCTTGGAGTATTTCTATCAAGATATAGAAGAATCAAATTCTGAACAGGAATGCTTAGAACTGGAGCATATAGAACGTGAACACTTATTAAAGGTATTGCAAAAAAACAAGGGAAATATAACAAGAACTGCTATTGATTTAGGCATTCAGAGAAATACCCTTTATAACAAACTAAAAAAATATGATATTAAGATTTAAAGGTGGACCAATTGTTGGTGTATTAGGAGCTACCAAATTATAAATAATTAAAAGAGGGATGGCAGCATCCCTCTTTTTGTGACCAGAATTGCGGCATGTTCGAAGAGTAATGCATAGATTTTCAACATAATTTTTCTTAATTTTTTCCCTCTTACTTCTTAATTTCTAGCTCTTATTATAAAAAGAGTAATGAATCAAAAATAAGTGAGGTGCGCAAATGATTAAGGATTTAATTGTGTTACATGGAATAAAAAAACAATACCGAATGGGCGAGGTAACTATTGATGCTCTAAAAGGTGTGGATTTTAGTGTGAAAAAAGGGGAGTTCGCTATCGTTGCGGGTCCTAGTGGTGCGGGAAAAAGTACAGTACTTAATATTCTTGGAGGAATGGATAGCCCAACCCAAGGGAAATTCTTTGTAGATGATATTGATATCAGTCAGTACAATGCCAGACAACTTACGGAATACAGGCGAAATGAAATAGGTTTCGTATTTCAATTCTATAATCTTGTGCCTAATCTTACAGTGCTGGAGAATGTTGAATTGGCAGTAGAAATATGCAAGGATCATTTTGAACCGAAAGAAATCTTAGAACTAGTCGGGCTTGGAGCTAGAATGAATAATTTCCCTGCACAGTTATCTGGAGGAGAGCAGCAAAGGGTTGCAATTGCAAGAGCCCTCGCAAAGAATCCAAAGATATTATTATGCGATGAACCGACGGGTGCTTTGGATTATAATACAGGAAAGGCTATATTGAAACTTTTACAGGATACTTGCAGAAACACTGGTATGACGGTTGTTCTTATTACTCACAACCTAGCCATATCTCCTATGGGTGACAGACTTATAAAGATTAAAAATGGTACAGTGGAAAGTATGACTGTGAATGAAAATCCCCTTCCTGTAGAAGAGATTGCGTGGTGATCCCCTATGAATAAAGTAATGAAATCTATCTTGAGAGAGATACGAAAGACCCTTGGCCGCTATATGGGACTGCTTATTATTATCGCTATCGGAGTTGCTTTTTATACTGGTCTAAAATCGGTTGGTCCTGATATGGAAGGGGCAGCGGACAAATATTTTTCGGAATATAATTTTTTTGATTATCGTATTCTGTCTAACATCGGTTTTAATGAGGAAGATGTAGCAGCGGTTAATGAAATTGATGGAATTCTTGAGCTGGAATCGGGTTACTCTATTGATGTGTTGGGCAACATTAACCAGGAACAAAGGGTCATGAAATTTATCAGTGTTCCTGAAAAAATAAATACACTGCAGTTAATAAGCGGAAGAATGCCACAGGCAAGTGGAGAGTGTGTTATTCTCTCACGTAACAATGGAACGGATATAAAAATTGGAGATTCCATAAATCCTACTTCTGGAAACGATAATGATCTATCGGAAAGTATAAATGTACAGACATATACGGTTGTCGGTATTGTCTCAAGTCCTGCCTTTATTACAAGAGATATGGGTAATACGAAAATAGGAAATGGGAAAGTACAAGAAGTAGCCTATCTTCCCAAAGAGGATTTTACGCTTCCGGCATATACAGAATTAAGTCTTACGTTAGAAAACACAGATGCTTATCAGGCTTATTCGATGGAATACAGCAGCTATACAGCAAGGTTTCAGGATTTGCTTGAAAACCTTGGGGGTACCAGAAGTGATATTCGCTATCAGGAACTAATTGATGAAGCAAACGAATTATTAAACGAAAAGCTTACTGAATATGATAACAGTGTGACAAAACTAGAAGACAGTAAGACAGATTATGAGGTTCAGATAGCAGATGCAGAGAAAAAACTGGAGGATGCAGAGTTAAAACTTGCAGATTCCCAAAATGAATTACAGGAGAGTGAAGACTCCTATAATGATGGAATAAAGGAACTGGAAGAAAAAAGGACAGAACTAAATAATGATTTCACAGAAAGTGAGAAAAAGTTAGATTCAGCAGCAAAACAGCTTGAAGCTACACAGAACCAAATCGAAAATCAAGAAGCGCTTCTTAATGAACAGAAGCAGCAATATGAGACTGCAAAAGCATCAGGAACGGTACCAGAACAGCAGCTTACTGCCATGGAAGCAGAATTAAAAGAGGGAGAACAAAAGCTAACCATTGCAAAGCAGCAATACTCGGTAAGTGTTGAGGAATATAATAAAAGTAAGGCTGAGCTAGAGACTGGTAAAACTAACATGAATGAGAAACTTCATAAGGCACAGGCTCAGCTTGATGATGTAAGGGTAAAACTAGATGAGGCAGAAGTTAAGGTCCTAGAAGGAGAAGAGGAACTTCTTCAGAGCAAAAAGGAACTGACGGATAAGAAAGAAGAAGCTGAAATAGAGTTTGCAAAGGCAGAACAGGAACTATCCGATGCAAAAATCAAGTTGGATGATGCCAGGCAGGAAATTGATTCTCTGGAGGAAGTGGAATGGTTTATTTTAGACAGGGAGTCAAATAT
>JAQSYR010000060.1 GCA_029256035.1 Anaerocolumna sp.
TCTGTCTTTGATTGGTATAGGGAGAATATTCAGAAAATGAATATTTCATTTTTACCTCCTTAACATTCAATTGCATTTTTATTTACCAGTATATGCTACTTTATTCGAACCGTGCATAAAAACAGAGTAGGAAGTTTACAAAAACAGTAGGATTATTTTTTAATTTATGGTAAAATACATAGTTGTATACTACAAATTACCAGTTTCCTGAAAGGGTTATTCTATGGATCAAAATATAAAAAAAGTGTTAGATGAAAATATAGATAAAGATTGTTCCGATATTATTATTAGTAACTGCCCCAAAGGTGGAGAAATCACCAAAGTAAAAGTGAGGCCCGTATTATTAAAGGATAATCTTTTATTCCAGGCGTCGGAATTTAAAGGAAAACAAGTGTTTCATTATAATTATACGAAAGAAGAGTTACTTCTAAAGTTTTCAGAGTGGCTTACAGAATATTTTAAACAGGTGGAGATAAAAACCCCTTTCTAAAAGATTTAGGAGTTATGACAGAGGAAGGAAAAGTAGTTAAATCAAAGTATGATAAATATAAGCAGATTAATCGTTTTTTAGAGTTTATTGAAGATATATTACCAAGTCTGGATAAAGACCGGGAATTAACCATTATTGATTTTGGATGCGGAAAATCGTATCTGACCTTTGCTATGTACTATTACTTAAAAGAGTTGAAGAACTATGATATTAAGGTTATAGGACTTGACCTGAAAAAGGACGTAATAGAACATTGCAATCTATTAGCAAAACAATATAATTTTCAAAAGTTAACATTTTTAGTGGGTGATATTGCATCTTTTGAGGGAGTAGATAAAGTTGACATGGTAGTTTCACTTCATGCTTGTGATACAGCAACGGATTATGCACTGTATAAAGCAATCAAATGGAATGCAGAGGTTATATTATCAGTACCTTGCTGTCAACATGAACTCAATGGGCAAATTGAAAATGATATGTTAAGTCCAATTTTACATTATGGAATTATCAAGGAACGTATAGCAGCGCTTACAACTGACGCATTGCGTGGAGAATTGCTAGAAGCAGCAGGATATAAAACACAGATTCTTGAATTTATTGATATGGAGCATACCCCTAAGAATTTGCTGCTACGTGGAGTTAGAAAAGTTAAAGGTAAAACCGTGAATAATAAAGAAGGAATCCTATTATCTGATGAGAAAATGCCCTCCTATGAAAAGATAAGAGAGTTCTTAAATGTAGAACCAACATTATATCAATTGCTCGTAAAACCCCAATCCTCATCCTCGAATTAAGGAAGTGAAATTATGCTAAAACACATATATAAAGCAATTATATTGGTATTTATATTTGGGGCATCTGTTTATTATTTCAGCAAGGATATGAAAGAACAGGTTTTTGAGGCTGCTCAAACCATAGAAATGAGTGAAACATCTTTCCCTGTAATTTCATTACAGATAGGTAATGAGGAAATAAATCAACTTCATGGTTACAGTAACAACCTGCCTCCAAATTTAGTAAGGGAATCCATTACTCCTCTTGGCAGTGACCAAAGTGTTATTGTAGTAATTGATGAGAAAGAAAATGAAGTTAAAAGAGTTATTTACGAGTTAAGATCCGTTACGGATAATAAGCTTTTAGAAACTGATACAATCAATGCACTTGAAAAAGTAGAGGAAAATAAAACAGCTAAAATCAAATTTAAAACGGAATTAAATGAAAAACAGGAATATGCTCTAAAAATTACACTGGTTACCGACAAAAGCAGAAAGATGAATTATTATACCCGGGTAAAACTTGAGCCAAATTCTTATCATGAAGAGCAGATTGCCTTTGCAATGAATTTTCACAATACTATTCTTGATAAAAGTAAAGCGGAAGAAATGATAATTTATATGGAACCACAGTCAGATAGTGAAAATACATCTTTGGCATATGTAGATATTCACTCAAGTTTTGACCTGGTAAGCTGGGGAGGTCTTGAGCCGGAAGTTGTGGGAAATATTATTCCAACTATTACAGAAGTAACATCCGACATAGGTTCCATTGTTTTTCGATATACTGTATCTGCTCAAACTGCCAGCGGCATGGAATACTATCAAGTGAAAGAATTTTTCCGTATTCGTTACACTTCATCTCGTATGTATCTTTTGAATTATGAACGTACGATGGAGTCAGTTTTTGACCTTAGTCTTACAAGCTTAAATAAAAGTGAGTTTAAGATAGGAATAACCAATGATCCTGAAATTGCGTTGGCATCAAGTGCTGATGGCAATAAAATTGCTTTTGTAAGACAACAGGAATTATGGTACTATAATCGACCGGAAAATTCTGCAGTTCGTGTGTTTTCATTTCGGCAGGAAGTGGAGAAAACCGTATTGAAGAAATGGTTTATATACCCATGAATGTAACTTATCAGATACTGAAGGAACAATTAGACGAATTTAGTTATGTGAATCAAAGAGGAACTTTTTATTTTACAATAAATAGTAAAATTTATGCTTATAATTTAACTACAAAACAACTTGAGATAATAGCATCTGATATTGGTGAGAACAATTTTATAGTTAGCAAAGAGCTTCATTATATTGCATGGCAGAATAGTAATTTACCAAAACAAGCCACACAGATTAAAATTCTTGATCTGGAAACTGAGGAGGAGAAAGTAATAGAAGCTAAGGCCGGAGATAATATTAATCTTCTTGGTCAAATTGATAATAATATGGTATATGGATTTGCTAAAATTGACCATATTATATCCACAGTAGATGGTAATCCATTTGTACCAATGTACAAAATCGAAATTGCTAATTCTGACCTTGCAATTTTAAAAGACTACAGTAAAAAAGATTATTATATTACGGATGTTATCATAGAAAACAATGTGATTACATTAAACCGGGTGAGGGCAATTGCTTCAAATGGTAACTTGGAATATGAAACTGCAAGTACTGACAATATATTAAACAAAGCAGAGGCTATTAACACTGAGATTGAAGTAAGTAAGCGTATAATGGAAGAAACCCTAACTGAATATTATATTTCCTTGCCTGCAGGCTTTATTATGGAAGAGATACCTAGATATAGTGAAACAGAAAATACAGTGATTTTAAAAGATACAACCTTGCGTTTAGAAAATTCAGACCAGTTGCCAGGACAGTATGCTGTCTATGCATTTGGGGAAGTAAAAGGTTTTTATGACGAGCCTGGGGAAGCAATTAAACAGGCAGACACTTATGTAGGTGTAGTACTGAATAGAGAACAGCAGGTGATTTGGGAAAGAGGAGCAAAAAGCAGTACAAGTCTGATTACTGGTATTGCAGGGGATTATGAGGAGAATAATAGTGTAATTGCCGGCAGTCGTACCTTAATCAAATATAGGAATGGAAGCATGTATTCTTTAAATGGTAATCATGATTCTGCATATGAGCTTCTGGCACAAAGTATTGGTGATGACTTACTAAACCTTACCGGTTGTACTTTGGATGAGGTATTATATTATGTAAGTAAGAAAAGGCCAGTTCTGGCAATGAAAGATCAGAATGACGCAGTATTAATTATAGGATATGATCTATACAATATTACGGTAATGGATTTAGAATTAAAACGAACCATGAAGATAGGTTTAAACGATAGCATGGAAATGTTTCAGAATGCCGGTAATATTTTTATAAGTTATACAGAATAGAAAGGGACGATAATATGGATGAAAGAATTAAAGTATTGGCACACAATTTGGTGAATTATTCAGTGAAAGTGAAAAAAGGAGAAAAGGTATACATTCATTATGTAGATAAATCTACAAAAGAATTAGCCAGACAGCTAATTAAAGAAGTGTATGCTGTGGGAGGAATTCCATTTCCACACTATACGGATCAGACAATACAGAGAGAAACCTTACTTCATTGTTCTGTTGAACAGATTGCACTTATGGGAGAAATAGATGCAGCAGAAATGGCACAGATGGATTGTTATATCGGTGTGAAGGGTCCTGATAATGCCACTGAGTTATCCGATGTACCCGGTGAAAAAATGGAGATTTACGAAAAATACTATACAAAGCCAGTTCACTATGATGTTAGAATAAAGAAAACCAAATGGGTGGTGCTAAGATATCCAAACAGTGCTATGGCACAATTAGCAAATACAAGTTTAGAAAATTTTCAAGATTTTTATTTTAAAGTATGCAATTTAGATTATTCTAAAATGGCAAAGGCCATGGAAAATCTGGTTAATTATCTAGAGCGCACGGATAAGGTTCAAATAATTGGACCAGGAACCAATCTGACGTTCTCTATAAAAGGAATACCAAACATAGCTTGTGCAGGGGAAGTAAATGTTCCCGATGGTGAAGTTTTTACTGCGCCCGTAAGAGAATCGGTAAATGGTACCTTAAGCTATAATACACCCGCAGTTTACCAAGGCTTTACTTATGAAAATATTAAGCTGACTTTTAAAGATGGGGAAATAATAGAAGCTACCGCAAATGATACAGAAAGAATAAATAAAGTATTTGACACAGATGAAGGAGCAAGATATATTGGCGAATTTGCAATCGGTGTTAATCCTTATGTAATTAAACCTATGAAAGATACTTTATTTGATGAAAAGATTATGGGATCCTTCCACTTTACTCCAGGAACCTGCTATGATGATGCGTCAAATGGAAATAAATCCTCTATCCATTGGGACCTTGTGTGTATTCAGACACCAGAATATGGCGGTGGAGAAATTTATTTTGATAATGTACTTATTAGAAAAGATGGGCGTTTCGTTGTTCCTGAATTAGAATGTCTGAATCCAGAAAATCTAAAATAGGTGATTGGGGTGACACTGGAGCCAATTACACCTTCATTGTATTTATATGAGATTAATACAGCTAGGCGGTTTAGTAGATACTATTAAGAAAACCTTAATATTTTATAAAGATAAGAAATATTATTTTACATTATGGAATTTTATTCTATAATGAAAAAAGGACAAACAGATTACCAGGAGGAAACTTTTAATGAAACTACTGAGTGTGGCAGTGCCTTGTTATAATTCTGCTGAATATATGAGTCATGCCATTAACACCTTGCTGACAGGCGGCAATGAAATGGAAATTATTATTGTAAATGATGGGTCCAAAGATAATACTGCTGAAATTGCAGATGAATTTGCATTAAAATATCCAGGAATTATAAAATCAGTTCATCAGGAGAATGGAGGCCATGGAGAAGCTGTGAATACAGGCCTAAAAAATGCAACTGGACTTTATTTTAAAGTGGTAGATAGTGATGACTGGGTAAATGAGGCTGCATTAAAAGAAGTTTTAGCCACATTAAAAGAAATTGTAGCAAATGGACAGAGCCTAGATTTATTAATTGCAAACTATGTTTATGAAAAGCCAAGTATTAATAAACATAAAGTTATTGATTATAGAACTGCATTACCCCAGAATAAAATATTTACCTGGAGTAATATTATGTATTTTAAACAAAGCCAGAACATTATTATGCATTCAGCTATCTACAGAACAAAGCTCCTAAAGGATTGTGGATTAAAACTACCAAAGCATACTTTTTATGTGGATAATATATTTGTATATCAGCCATTACCTTATGTAAAGACCATGTATTACCTGGATGTGGATTTGTATCGTTATTTTATTGGCAGGGATGATCAGTCTGTAAATGAAAAAAATATGATTAAGCGTATTGATCAACAGATTAAAATAACAAAGATAATGATTGATACCCATGACGTTACCCAGCTTAAGAATAATAAATTAAGAAATTATATGATTAAATATTTAACTATGATGATGACAATTTCTTCTGTATTCTTAATACGAGAAGATACGGAGGAAAGTCTTGAGAAGAAAGAAGAGTTATGGAATTACCTTAAGAATGCAAATAAAAATTTGTATTTGGAAGTAAGATCTAGATTCCTTGGAAGATCTATGAATCTACCAGGAAAAGTAGGAAGAAAAATTGTAGGAATTGGATATAAAATTTCAAGAAAAATATATGGTTTCAGTTAATAAAAGCTGAAACCATATTACAACAATAGCTACTGAGCATAAATTTTTTCTTTTTTGGAATCTTCATTGGAAAGCTTGCTGTCGCCCCAGGCATAAATAACTAAATACATTATTACGGATAATCCGATTCCAGCTATCACATCAAAAGCGGAATGTTGTTTTAAAAACATAGTTGAAAGACTGATTAAAACCATTAATATAAATGATGAAATTTGAAGCCATTTATATTTTTTAAGAGTCTGGTTTCTATGAATTGCAATGTGAGCGCCAATAGAGTTAAAAACATGTATACTTGGGCAAACATTAGTGGAAGTATCCGTACCATATAATTTTGCAATTGACCTTATCAATAGATTATCTCTTCCTAATTGTGTTAAGTCTGGTCGTAGATTTTGTCCATTTGGCCAAAGGGTATAAATGATAAGACAAATAGTCATTCCAATAAATAAAAAAGCAGTAACCTTATAAAATTCTTCTTTGGAGTAAAGAAAGAAGAATACAATGGTAATAAATATATAAAAGAACCATAAAAAATAGGGAATGGCAAACCATTCATTAAAAGGAATGTAATCATCTAAGCCTATTTTTACAGGAGTATATCTTGTTGTTACTTTCTGCTCTAACAGATAAAACCAAATCATATAGATAAAAAAATAAGAAAGTACCCAACCATGTTTATATTTTTGAAATAATTCTTTCAAATTTACCAACCTTTCTGTCAATCAATGAGGGTTTTCAACATTGGAATTATAGCATAAAGTATTTGTCACAACAATACAAATTATTGAATATTAATATTATTTAAGGAAAATGTAAGATTTGCACCATAAAGGCTACTAGGATTAGGGTGTCAAAAGTCTGATTATATATATAAAAGTGAATAACTAATATAGGCTACAAATGAAAGGGGAAAAATATGAAAAGAGTATTTTTAATTGTACTGGATAGTTTTGGTATTGGAGAATTGCCCGATGCTTTAGAATATGGAGATGTGGGAAGTAATACTTTAAGAGCAGTTGCTGCCCATGAACAATTCCATACACCAAATATGGGTAATTTAGGGTTGTTTCATATTGATGGTGTTGAATATAATCATAAACCCGAAAGAGTCCTTGGATCCTATGGACGTATGGCTGAATCATCAAAAGGAAAAGACACTACCATTGGTCATTGGGAGATTGCAGGAATTATATCTGAGAAACCGTTACCTACTTTTCCTGATGGATTCCCCAAAGAATTACTGGATGAGTTTGCGAAACGGACCAACCGAGGAGTTCTATGCAATAAACCCTATTCTGGAACCGATGTTATACGGGATTACGGGCAAGAACATGTGAAAACGGGAGATTTGATTGTTTATACCTCAGCAGATAGTGTATTCCAAATTGCTGCCCATGAAAGCATTGTACCGGTAAATGAGTTATATGAATATTGCGAAATCGCAAGAGAACTATGCTCGGGTAACTGGGGAGTAGGCAGAATCATAGCAAGACCATTTGAAGGAACAGCCCCAGATTTTAAACGAACTTCAAACCGACATGATTATTCTTTGGTACCACCTAAAACAACCATGATGGATGTTTTAAAAGATAATAACTATAATGTATTATCTGTTGGTAAAATATATGATATATTTGCAGGAAAAAGTATTACGGATATGGTTCGCACTAAGAATAATGGAGAGGGAATTGAAAAAACGCTGGACTATATGAAGCAAGACTTTAATGGATTGTGTTTTACTAATCTGGTTGATTTTGATATGGTATATGGACACCGTAATGATGTTCCAGGATATGCTAAGGCATTAACTTATTTTGATGAGCAGCTGCCAAGAATTCTGGATGCATTAGAAAGTGAAGATTTATTGATTATAACGGCTGATCATGGATGTGATCCCAGCACTGAGTCAACAGATCATTCAAGAGAATACACACCATGCTTAATCTATGGAAAAGAGATAAAAGCAGGAGTTAATATTGGAACGAAAAAGACCTTTGCGGATATTGCGGCCACTATTTTAGATTACTTTAATCTTACAGGTGAAATTGCAGGAACTTCTTTCCTAAGTGAAATTAAAGAATAAGAGGGAAAAGTTATGAGATTAGTAATACAAAGGGTAAAACAGGCCAAGGTAATGGTAGAAGGGGAATGTGTTGGTTCTATTGGAAAAGGACTTCTGATATTTGTTGGTATTGGCCATGAAGATACTGAATTAATTGTGGAAAAATATAGTGATAAGGTTTGCAAAATGAGAATTTTTGAAGATCAGGATGGGAAAACCAACCTGGCATTAAATGATGTGCAAGGAGAAATTCTTGCAATTTCTCAATTTACTTTATATGCTGATTGTAAGAAGGGTAATCGGCCAAACTTCTTACAGGCAGCAGGACCCGAAAAAGCAAATACTTTGTACCAATATTTTATAGAGCAATGTGAAAAAAGAATTGGACAGGTTTCAAAAGGCCAATTTGGTGCTGATATGAAAGTAGAACTTATTAATGACGGACCTTTTACCATTGTATTAGATGAGAATAGCATCTAGGAGAATACGGCTTGCCATTTGGTTGCTTTCATTTAAGGAAGAGCATCCTAAAAAATTTAAAAAATAGCCAGTGTGAAGTATTTAAGTACTTATACACTGGCTATTCTTATTCGACTTGTAATAAGCCATTTGGTTCCCAGTCCAGACC
Organism: Anaerocolumna sp.; assembly: GCA_029256035.1. Classification (GTDB taxonomy): domain Bacteria; phylum Bacillota; class Clostridia; order Lachnospirales; family Lachnospiraceae; genus Anaerocolumna. Next base: position 8,705 of record JAQSYR010000060.1, read on the forward strand.
TTACACTAAAAAGTTTTAGACAACATTTTCTATAAGTTTACATAATGCTTTCTTCCTTTCGTCTATTATATCTACTTTATTTACACCATTCATTAAGAAAACAGATTTCCACCTATAATATATCTGATTTCGAAAAAATACCCGCTAAAATAAGTGGGACAAAACTGTCACGGTCTGTTTGAATACCCCTTTAGTTTAGGCTATAATTTTTATCTGTATCAATAGAAAAGTCATATTGATTCAATAATTAGTAACTAAGGGAGGTTCTATGAAGTATATTAATAGAAACGGAGTAAAGTGGATTTGGCTGATTTTACTTATGATACTAATGATTAGTTACCAAAGTAACATTGCCTGGGGAAAGGGTGTCATACAAAGAGAATATACCAAGAAGATGTGGGATCAAACAGTAGAAGATAAAAAGGAATATGATTCTAACTTTCAAATACGATTTGCAACTAATAAGGGGAACACAGAGTTAATCGAAACAGAGGTTTCTTATACAGATAACAATATTAATATTATTGGGACTGAGGCCGTACCTATGGTAGATTTTTTAGATGGAAGCGGTATTCTTGCTATTGACTATAGTTTTATAGAAAAGGCTCATGATCCAGGAACTTAGTGGGATATATGGTGAAAATATACCTGCTAAAGGGGATAAGAAATCTCAAAAGGGTCTAGCAAACGGATTAGCAAATGGCGCAGTATGGTTATATTCAACAAATGCTGCGTTAGACTTGCATAAGTTAACTTTGGATTCACTAGATTTGCCAGAAGATATTTCAGATAAACTGAAAGCCAATGAGGAAATGGATTGTACACTAGAAATTGTGGTTAATTATGATATTGAATTCCCTTTTAAAGTAGATCAAATCCAGTATAACATGAAGATTAGAATAAGTTTTCGAATACTCACTAAAATAAGCTTATGCTATAATTCATAGTA
>JAQSYR010000061.1 GCA_029256035.1 Anaerocolumna sp.
GAAGCTGGAATTCCTGCAATGGAAATTTCTGAATTAACTGGATTCCCGGAATGTTTAGATGGACGTGTAAAAACTCTTCATCCAATTGTGCATGCTGGAATTCTTGCTATGAGAAGTAAACCGGAACATAGAAAGCAGCTGGCGGACCTTAATATAGAGACCATTGATGTGGTTGTGGTTAATTTATACCCATTTAAAGCAACTATTCTAAAAGATGGAGTTACCAGAGAAGAAGCTGTTGAGAATATTGATATTGGCGGTCCTACCATGCTTCGTTCCGCTGCAAAAAATTATCAGGATGTGGCAGTTGTTGTAGATCCTAGAGATTATGCTCAGGTACTCAGTGAATTAAAGGAGAAAAAAGAAGTATCCTTAGAGACCAAATTCTATCTGATGCAGAAAGTATTTATGCACACTTCCAATTATGATACTATGATTGCTGATTATTTAAAGAAAGAACGTTGTGATAAAGAATTACCTGAAACTTTAACTATGACCTTTGAAAAGGTTCAGGATATGAGATATGGCGAAAACCCTCATCAAAAAGCTGCATTCTACAGGGAAGTTAGTAAGAAAAAAGGTTCTATAACAGATGCTGTGCAGTTAAATGGTAAAGAATTATCTTTTAACAATATTAATGATACCAATGGTGCATTAGAATTATTAAAAGAATTTACGGAACCAACAGTAGTTGCATGTAAACATGGGAATCCATGTGGTGTAGGAAGTAGTGATACCATTCTTGATGCATGGGTAAAAGCGTTTGCAGCTGATAAAGTATCAATTTATGGTGGAATTGTAGTTGTAGAAAGTGAATGGCGGACTTATTGTACAGACCATTGATAGTAAATTGCTTGAAGAATCTGAATTAAAAGTTGTGACTGACCGTGTTCCAACAGAGAAAGAAATGGAAGATATGATATTTGCATGGAAAGTAGCAAAATTTGTTAAGTCAAATGGCATAGCACTGGCAAAGGATAAACAATCCATTGGTATTGGACCTGGTCAAGTAAACAGGGTATGGGCAACAATACAGTCTATTGAACATGCAGCAGAATTAATTAGTGAAGATGCAACAAAAGGTGCTGTATTAGCCTCAGACGCATTCTTCCCATTTGATGATTGTGTAGAAGCAGCACATTCCGCAGGAATAACTGCAATCATTCAGCCAGGGGGTTCTATTCGTGATGAAGATTCCATTAAGAAATGTAATGAATATGGAATTGCCATGGTATTTACTAATATGAGACATTTTAAACATTAATTATAACAAAAAAACAGTCATCGTATCCGATGACTGTTTTTTTGTTATAACCCCTATTGTACTCATAAATCTATGGAAATACATTTATGTGAAATTCTTTACGAAATTCATTGACGTACGATTATAACAAGCTGTTAGCTTTCTGCATTTGGCTAAGAATTATAACTTTGAAACATTAGCAGCTTGAGGACCTTTTTCTCCGTTGATTACATCAAATTCAACTGCTTGTCCTTCTTCTAATACTTTGAAGCCATCCATGTTAAGAGCTGAAAAATGTACAAATACATCATTCCCTGCTTCATCAGATAAAAATCCGTAACCCTTTTTTGCATTAAACCATTTCACTGTACCTTGTTTCATAAAATAAAAATCCTCCTAAGGCTTTAAAAAGTACTATTACCAAAATTGGTAATACAACATTAATTTACCATAAAAGATATAATATGTCAAATTATTCTTAAAATGTGATAAAATGTAAGCAAAAAAATTACCCTGTTTCATAGCAAACAGGGTAATAACCGTCTAGTTCGTTTTGTTTGTGACTTAATTATTCTTCCACACTATCATCAAGTCCTTTTTCCACAACTGTAATTTTACACAAATCAAATTTACCATTATCAATGGATGCGAATACATAAGTGACTCCAGGTTCCTTTGCAGTAACCTTTCCACCTATGCTAACAGAAGCTATGGCAGGATCATTACTTGAAAACTTAGCTTCTTCCACAGTATTGTTTGGTTTTAGTATAGCTGTAAGGTTGGTTTTACGACCAACAGACAGAGTTATCTCTGATTTAGTCAACTTAATACTAAAAGCAGAAGGACCAACAGTTACAACACAATCTAATGAAGTAATTGTTTTATTTCTATCCTTAACTGTAACTGTGATTAAAGCACTACCAAAGTCCTTAGCACTTATGTTACCATTCTCATTAACTTCTGCAACATCGTTATTATTCGTTTTAAAAGTTACTTTTTGGCCATCACTAATATTATAAACTTTTAATTCATAAGAAGTATCTTTTACTAATGCAATGCTTTTCACATTCAGCTTTATATCACTTTGGATATCATAAACTTCAGCTGCACTAGCTACAATATTATTGCCTGCCATAGGAAAGGGAACCATCGAGAGAAATAAAATTAAGCCTAATGTCAGGAAGCATTTGTTAAAAAAGCTCTTTTTCATGGCCGTCTCCTCCTAAAGAGAAATTTTCATAATCGGTTTCTTGTTAGACAATGTAAGAACCAGTGAAACAAATTATGAATTAATTTTATTCTTTTTGATTATATTTATAATATATCTGGTTTTTGTCAGAATGATGTCAAATCTTAAAAAAAACGTAAGAATTTAAAAATATCTTAATGCATAATATTAGTATTTATACTTGTTTTTATTCCCCAGAATAAGATATAATAAACATGCTAGGTGGATTATTCCAACTAGTTAGATGAATAAAATAAACGAAAGAATTGTATGTTATATACAAAATAATTGGCAGCTAAAAGGAGGTCAATATGCAGTATATATTAATTGCAGATGACAATCATGATATAACGGATGTACTTTCTAATTATACAAAAAAAGAAGGGTATGAACCAGTCGTTGCTTTTGACGGCGAAGAAGCTTATCGGATGTTTGAACATTACAATCCTGTTGCAGTACTATTAGATGTAATGATGCCAAAGGAAGACGGATACGAGGTATGTCGAAAGATACGGTCAAAATCCAATGTACCTGTAATATTAATTACAGCCAGAGGTGAAGACTTTGAACGAATCATGGGATTAGATATAGGAGCAGATGATTATATTGTAAAACCATTTAGTCCCAGTGAAGTTATGGCTCGTGTTAGGGCCGTATTAAGAAGAATGACAAGAACTGAAAAAGATTTAAAATCGGGGAATACCATTACAGTAAGTAATATGATAATTAACCTGGACGAATATACCTTACATATTGATGGGAAGAAAGTGGCACTTACGAAAAAAGAAATTGAGACTATGTGGACACTTGCTAAGAATCCCAACAAAGTATTTACCAGAGATAATTTATTAGATAGCCTGTGGGGCTTTGATTATTTTGGTGACAGCAGAACGGTTGATTCCCATATAAAACGATTGCGTGCCAAGTTAGATAAAGTGGAACACGGAAGTTGGGATATTAAAACAATCTGGGGCGTTGGATACAAATTTGAAATTGAAGAATAATGTGACCAACCAATATGGGAGCCAAAATGAAGAATAAGAAAAAGGTCAGAATTAGAAATCGTCTATTCTTCGAAGTGTACATTAATTATGCTATTATGCTGACTATGTTTGCAGTATTAGTTGGATTGATTTTTATGAATCTGTATGAAACAGCCATTATGAATGACTATCGTTATAAGCTGGAGAAACAGGCTCTTAGTATAGCAAAACGAATGCAACAGGCGATTATTAATGATGAAGAAGAAAGTTATTTGGAATATTTAGTTATTTTAGGAGAACTGGATACAGAAGTTCCCGATGTTTACACAATTTCAAATCCCAATGCTTCCCGGCCGATGAATCAAAGCATGGAGAATGTTGTACTTGATGATGTAGAATTGCCACAGGACTGTATTGAAGTTATTGATGCAGCATTTCTTAATGAGGCTCAGTATCGCAGTGACTATTATGAAACATTTGGAGGCGTGTCTGCTATTGTTGGCAGTCCTATCAATGTGAATGGAGAAGTGGTTGGAGCAGTTTTATTAATATCACAAGTACAAGGACAGGATGAAATCATAAACAGCAGTATGCATTTGATTTTTTTAAGTGCAATTGTGGCACTCTTTATTTCCTTCATTATCGCTGCACTTTTTGCCAATGGAATCTCTGCGCCTATTTCTAAAATGAGAAGAATCGCCCATGATTTAGCAGATGGCAAATATGAATGCAAAACAGAAATAACACGCAAAGATGAAATTGGAGATTTAGCGAGAACTATAGATGTATTAGCAGATGAACTGGCGGACAATGAGAAAGAGAGACAAAACAGAGAACAGATGCGAGTGGACTTCTTTGCAAATGTATCCCATGAACTACGAACCCCAATTACGGTAATCAGAGCTTATACAGAAACCTTAATTGATGGCGTTGTAACGGACAAAGATAAAGTTGCCGGGTATTATGAAAGAATATTCCATGAATGCAAAAGTATGGAAAGATTGGTGGGAGATTTGCTTCTGCTATCAAAAATGCAAAATCCTGATTTTGTCATTGAAAAAGAACCCGTAAACATTACTCAGATTTTTGAAGATTTAATCAGAAGCATCCATGCCATAAGCGTAGAAAAAAACATTGATATAGAATTATATAAAGAAGATCCTTTCTATATGATGATGGGTGATTATGACAGACTAAGACAGATGTTCCTTATTATATTGGATAATGCAATAAAATTTACGGAAGTTAACTCAACCATACACATAAATTTATCGAAAAAGGACAGACTAATAATATCAATTCGAGATGAAGGTATTGGAATCTCAGAAGAAGAATTACCAAGTATTTTTGATAAGTTTTATAAATCAAAGCTAAAACAAAATGAAAAAGGTTCAGGTTTAGGTCTTGCAATTGCGAAACAAATTGCAATTCGGCATGACGGGGAAATAGAAGTATTTAGCGAACCAGGGCTTGGAACTGAGTTTGTATTCTATTTTCAGTGCCTAGAAAATTATGTGGAAGAGTTGACCCTTTAGTCTGCTAAGGTACCTATACATCCCAATAAGGTTACAGTTCAGCCTTCGTCTTAACGTAACGAAGGCTGCACTGTAACCCCATAAGTACAATTTTAGACATAAAGAACTTGAATAATGTCAGTAATTCATGTATAATTAAAATACGAAAAGGTTCCTGGAATGTACGACAATCCCTGATATTTTGAACCTACATGATATAAAAGGGATTCCTAATCTATAAGATGATGTCAGGCCACCGTTTGCAGTGGAAGACAGAGGCTTATATGCGGAAACCCACCTAGCTTTGCTAGGAGTCAAAATTCAGGGAACGGCGTTCTGGGTTCATGAACAAAAGATAAGGGCAGCAGTAGCTGCCTTTTTTTTAGAACATAATTGGAGGCATTTATGAAATACGGTTTTGTAAAAGTTGCAGCTGCGACTCCTAAGATTCAAGTAGCAAGATGTAATTATAACGCAGACAGAATAATCGAATTAATTGATCAGGCAGAAGCAGAGCAGGTTAAAGTACTGGCTTTTCCTGAACTTTGCATCACTGGATATACCTGTGGCGAATTATTTTTACAGGATACTTTGTTAAATAGCGCAAAAGAGCAGTTATTACGTATAGTAAAACATACGAAAGGAATGGATATTCTTGCAGTTGTTGGTCTGCCTCTTGCAAGGGAAGGTAAGCTATATAATGTGGCAGCGGTCATACAAAATGGGGAACTATTAGGACTGGTACCTAAAAAGCATTTGCCAAACTATTCAGAATTCTATGAAACCAGACATTTTAATCCGGGAAAAGAGACCCCGGTTACCATAAAGATAGAGGATAGAGAAGTTCCCTTGGGAATCAACCTATTATTCAAGTGTAAGAATATGAATTCACTGGTAGTAGCTGTTGAAATATGCGAGGATTTGTGGGTCCCCATGCCACCAAGTACGAAACATGCAATGGCAGGTGCAACCTTGATTATTAACCCTTCTGCTAGTGATGAAAATACAGGTAAAGATCTTTATCGCAGTGAATTAATTAAAAGCCAGTCAGCCAGACTGGTATGTGGGTATGTATATGCAGATGCAGGTGAAGGTGAGTCAACTACGGATTTAGTTTTTGCCGGACATAACCTGATTGCAGAAAATGGAATGATATTAAAACAAACCAAACGTTTTACCAATGAATTAATTTCTACAGAACTGGACCTGGGCAAGTTATTAAATGAACGCCGCAGAATGTCCACCTTTACACCGGGAGCCTATGAAGAATATGTGGTAGTTGAATATTCTTATCCTAAGATTACAAGGTTGCCAGAGATAAATTTAACCAGATTCGTTGATAAAGCACCTTTTGTTCCAAGTATAAAAGAGGACCGAGACAGAAGATGCGAAGAAATTAGTAATATACAGGCTTTTGGATTAAAGAAAAGATTAGAACATACAGGCTTAAAACATGCTGTCATTGGTTTATCCGGTGGGTTAGATTCCACCCTTGCACTTCTTGTGACCTGTAGGGCATTTGATTTGTTGGAATTAGACAGAAAAGGAATTGTAGCAGTCACTATGCCTTGCTTTGGAACTACAGATCGAACTTATAATAATGCCGTAGCCCTGGCAAATCATTTGGGAACCACACTGAAAGAAATTCCAATTGGTGAAGCAGTTATGCAGCATTTTAAAGATATTGGACATGATAGTAACAAACATGATGTTACCTATGAAAATTCTCAGGCCAGGGAACGCACCCAGGTATTAATGGATATAGCCAATTTATATAATGGGCTGGTAATTGGAACCGGTGACATGTCAGAATTAGCACTAGGTTGGGCTACTTATAATGGTGACCACATGTCTATGTATGGCGTCAACTCTTCCGTGCCTAAGACCCTGGTTCGATATCTGGTATCTTATTTTGCAGAAACAGCAGGAGAAGTTAGTCTAAAAGAAGTATTAATTGATGTGCTGGACACACCGGTAAGCCCTGAACTATTACCACCGGTGGAGGGGGAAATATCACAAAAGACAGAGGATATTGTAGGACCTTATGAACTGCATGACTTTTTCCTTTATTATATTATGAGATTTGGTTTTACTCCTTCTAAAATATTTCATCTTGCTAAAGTGGCATTTGATAAGGAGTATGAAAATGAAATTATCCTAAAATGGTTAAAAACCTTTTATCGGAGATTCTTCTCCCAGCAGTTTAAGCGATCATGCCTCCCGGATGGACCTAAAGTTGGTTCTGTGGCAGTATCTCCAAGAGGAGACTTACGCATGCCAAGTGATGCCAGTGCTGCCTTATGGCTGGAAGAGTTGGAGCAGATTCAAATATAAATTAGGATCATAAAAAATAAAGCCTTCTTTCCCTTTTTCATTGGGTAAGAGAGCTTTATTTCTTTTATGTAGCTATTCATCTGTTGCGGTTACAACTGCTTTATCTAATGCTGCTTCGATTGCATCAATGATTACGGTCTGTGTAAACCTGCTGTCATCGGATAAGGTTATGGAATCAAGTTCTACGCCATCATAAAGCTGCTCGGCAATATCTTCTAACGCCGGGGCTACTAGCGGAAACATGGTAGTAGTGGCCTCATCAATATTTACTAATCTTACGGAGTTAATGTGGTCTTCATCCAGTACAACCTCCAGATTCAGAGCATTATCATTTAAAGTTATGGTTGAAGTATAAACTCCCGGTGTGTACGTCGGCCCTGTCATTGTAGCAGCGCTATCATCCTTCTTATTTAGAAACATTATAACGAGAAGTAGTATTAAGAGTATGCCGAGACCTACAAAGATTGCCGTATAAATAATTTCTTTCAGATGGAGTACGACAATTTTGGTTTTGGACATATAATCACCATGCCTTTCCTGGTAGTAGTTCAGTTTTACTTTATATATCTTATTACATTTATTTAAATTTTATGATTACTATTATTAACTTATTGAAACATAAGTGGGTTCGGGTTATAGTATTACTAA
>JAQSYR010000062.1 GCA_029256035.1 Anaerocolumna sp.
CCACCAAACTGAGTGATAATAAACTTGGCTATTTTTGCATTAGGGGTTTTAATGTTTACAGGGTATTGCAATCTTTTTTCATAACTCCACATATATTAGCACTCTCCTTCCCATGGCCATGGAGATTCAATCCAGGTCCATACATTTGCGGTCTCAACATCATAAGAAGATATCGGACCATAACAGTCTCTGTAATCCTTCATTGCTTCATTACGTATCTGCCTGTAATGCTCATAATATTCCAGAGCTTCTTTATTATAAGGATGAGTGTCTAAAAATAAATTTGCCTCATTCATGGCAAAACTAGCTTCGGTTATACATTGCATTAACTGACTACGAGTTTTTGTTGTCATGATCTGTCACCTCTCATTCCAAAACAATTTTTGTCACCATAGAATGGAAGGTTTAATTCAGGGAATATGGTTCCATTCTGCGCAAGAATTATCATTATAATTATTTTGTGCATTCTGATAAGCTCCCCTTCTGTTATAACGGGAATACATCTGCTGCCTATAATTATCCATCGGGTAAATCTCCTTTTAATTTTATACATTATTTTATGAATCTTATGGGATGTTGTGACATAAAATCACATAAAAAAAGCACATATTCTACTGCAGCTGCACATAGAATATATGCCTTATTTTTATATTATTAATTATAATGTACCACTAAAGATCCTTGGAATCTTATTTCATAAGTTTATCCATGATGGCCATGATTTCTTCCATCTTTTTTTGTTGTTCGCCTGTATTAATAGCTTCTTTTACACAATATCCCAGATGATCATGAAGTATTTCTTTATTTACCTTTTGCAAAATAGCTTCTGTAGCCATAAGCTGATTGGAAATATCAATGCAGTAACGGTCTTCCTCTACCATCTTTAGTAATCCGTCAATCTGCCCTCTGGCAGTTTTTAACAAACGGGTTACTTTGGTTCTATCCGCTTTCATTATATTATTTCAATGCCTACTACTTCATATCCGGCATCATCAATTGCAAATTTAATATCTTCATCCTTTACATCTGCAGACAAATCAATAACTGCATTTTTTGCTTCCAGACTAACCTCTACATTTGATACTCCATTTAATTCACTTAATGCTTCTGATACATGATGTACACAGTGGTTACAGCTCATACCTTCAATTAATACTTTTTTCTTCATATTATATTCCTCCTTGTTTTTTTATTATTTACCTGGTTGAAATCTTTTTAATCTTAGAGCATTGGTTAAAACGGAAACAGAACTTAAACTCATTGCAGCTGCTGCTATCATAGGGTTAAGAAGTGGTCCTCCAAAGATATGAAGAATACCCATTGCTACAGGAATGCCTAAGGTGTTATAACCAAATGCCCAGAATAGATTTTGCTTAATATTTCTTATGGTACTCTTGGATAATTGAATTGCAGTAGGTACATCCATAAGATCACTTCTCATTAATACAATATCTGCTGATTCCATGGCTACATCTGTACCAGAGCCAATAGCAATGCCAATGTCTGCCTGGGCAAGAGCAGGTGCATCATTAATTCCGTCACCAACCATTGCAACTTTCTTACCTTCTGCCTGAAGTTTTTTCACCTCATTAGCTTTATCCTGTGGTAAAACTTCTGCAAGTATTCGATCAATTCCTACCTGTTTTGCAATGGCCTCTGCTGTTCGCTTATTATCACCAGTTATCATTGCGACCTCAATTCCCATGTGGTGAAGTCTCTCAATTGCCTTTTGACTGTTTTCTTTTACAGTATCAGCAACTGCTACAATTCCTACTAATTTATTGTCAATAGCAATGTACATCGGTGTTTTGCCTTCGCTGGCAAGTCGGTCAGAAGTTTCTTCCAGACTTCCAAAAGAAATTTGATTTTCTACCATAAGCTTTTTATTTCCTGCCTGAATATTTTTACCTTCAATTTGTACTTCAATTCCATGTCCAGGTATAGCTTTAAAAGAATCAACTTTTTTAAATTCCAGCCCTTTTTCTTCTGCACCTTTTACAATTGCTTCGCCTAAAGGATGTTCAGAACCTTTTTCAGCAGATGCGGCTAACTGTAATAAATCATTTTCTTTCATTCCTTCCGTTACAATTATATCTGTAACTTTAGGTTTACCTTCTGTAATCGTACCTGTTTTATCAAATACAATGGTCTGTATCTTATGAGAAACTTCCAAAGCTGTACCACTCTTTATTAAAACACCGTATTCAGCCCCTTTTCCTGTACCTACCATAATTGCAGTAGGAGTTGCAAGGCCTAATGCACAAGGACAAGCAATTACAAGTACAGATATAAATATGGTTATAGAAAATACTGCAGTTTCGGCGCCTAAAAAGTACCAGCCCAAACCGGATACCAGGGAAAGCATAATTACAATTGGAACAAAATATCCTGATATAATATCAGCCAATTTAGCAATTGGAGCCTTAGAACCTTGCGCATCCTCTACTAATTTGATTATCTGTGCAAGTGCCGTATCTTTTCCAACTTTTGTTGCTTTATATTTTATCATACCATTTTTGTTAATACTTGCACCAATAATTTTATCCCCAACACTTTTTTCTACTGGAATACTTTCTCCTGTTAACATGGATTCATCTACGGAAGTGATACCTTCTATCACTTCTCCATCAACGGGCATCTTTTCACCAGGTTTTACAAGAATAATATCCCCTACTTCTACTTCATCAATGGGTATTTCTGTTTCCACTCCATTACGAATAATGATGGCTGTCTTAGGTGCTAAGCCCATAAGTTTTTTAATAGCTTCCGAAGTCTTGCCTTTTGTTACAGACTCCAGATATTTACCTAAAGTTATCAGGGTAATAATAACTGCGGCGGATTCAAAATAAAGATTTTTGTAAAAATGAACTTCTCCATCGTATATTTTATATACTGCATAAAAACCGTAAATGACTGCAGCGGAAGTTCCGATGGCAATTAAGGAATCCATGTTAGGGCTTCCTTTTATCAGTGTGGTAAACCCAACCTTATAATACTTATATCCTGCAATCAATACTGGGATTGTTAAAATTAATTGTAAAATCGCAAAATTCATTGGATCCATCATTGGATCAATCATCTCAGGAAGGGGTAACCCCATCATATGTCCCATGGTAATATAGAGTAATGGTACTGTAAAGATAGCCGAAATAATAAACTTATACCATAAAGTCTTTATTTCTTTCTCTTTTCTCTCTCGATCAGCATCAACTGACACCTCTTCTTCCACTAATTTATAGCCAGCTTTTTCAACCGCCCTCCTAATATCAGACATTTTAATTTTGGATGAATCATAACTGATATTTAATTTCTCTGAGGCGTAGTTAACATTAGTATCTGATACACCATCAAGTTTACCAGTTACCCTTTCAATTGTTTTAGCACATGCTGCACAGGTCATCCCCTCAATTTTAAGGGATTTACTTGCGGAGTCACTAATTGCTTTATACCCGGCTTTTTCTATTGCTGCCTGTATATCTTCAAAAGATAGCTGAGATTCATCAAAGTCTATACTCAGTTTCTCTGTAGCTAGGTTTACATTAGATTCTTTCACTCCCTGCAGTTTTTTTGTTGTTCTTTCAACTGCTCTTGCGCACGCTGCACAGGTCATGCCTTCTATTTTGTATGTTTTTGCAGCCATTTTATGTCCTCCTCCTTACGAATATGTCATCTTATTATCATTCCCCACCCCAGGGGGGTGTCTCTACATTCCTATAATACTACTGATATATTATCCTGTCAAGATTATTTTATTCGTAGGTATAAGGTCAACACATTGGTCTATTTTTGATATTTATTCACTTTTGATATTGAGCCATTTTAAACATTAAACAATTTTGATTATTAATTCATTTTGAATACTAATCCATTTTTTTATACTCATTCATAATAAGTCCTGCAAATTCTGGATTTTGCTTTGATAAAGCTACAATATAGGTTAATACATTTCCAGGGTAACCCACCATGTTTTTTACAAATATTCCTTCTAATGATTTCCTAGCCAAAGATATAGTACAAGCTTCATTATGTAGTTCATTACAGTTTTTACACAATTTACATATAGATGCAATGCTTTGAGCAATTAGCAGATCATCATAGAATTTTGTATCTTCATTGGGGATTAACTGAAGCCCATCATCAATTGCAGAAAGTCCATTTTTCCCCATGTCTTCAACTAGTTTTAATGCAAAACCTACGTTACATTTAATTTTTGAGCATTGGCTTGTTTTATAGTTATCACAAGCAACACAAACCTGCTCCAATTTATTTATTGCATTTTCAATATCTGTCATTTTTATTCTCCTCTTATGTAATTTAATGATTTGTAATTATAACAGTATTAGAAATCCATGGCAAGTAGTTAATTAAAAGTAATTTAGTTATTATTTTAAACTTTGTTCATTTTTCGTATCTAGCTTCCATTTTTATATATAATTCACATAATATATGGTTTGATTGATTGTAATTTGTTGCAATCTATAATATAATTAATAACATAAGTTCAACCATTATAACACATAAGAAGGTTATTCTATGAAAGATACCAATATTGTGAAATCTCTTTATATATTAATACTTGTTGCAATACTAATCATACTGTCTGCTTTCTTAAGTTCTAATTTAGATAAAGCAGTTCTTTTTGATGAGGAGGTTGTTCCTTTTAATAATGGTTGGAAATTTGAGCAACCAGGGATGCCTTCAGAAATCATAGTTCTTCCAGCCAATGTAAACGTTCCAGATGAATCTAAAATTGTAATAACCAATACCCTTCCCAACAGTTATGTTCCAGGCATGTCACTCTCAATTGCCACAACTCTACAATCTATAAATGTCTATATTGACCAGAATAAAGTATATGAATTTGGTGACGGAGATGAAACCCCTTTTGCTACTGGAGGCGGTAGTTCCTATCATATAATTCGTTTGCCGGAAGAATCAAAGGGCAGAGAAATTACAATAGAACTGACTTCTCCCTACTCGTCCTTTGGAGGCAGAATACCCCAAGTAATGCTTGGTAGTAAAACTGCTAACATCTATTATGTAATAGTGACCCATTTATTTTCTTTTTTACTCTCCGTATTAATCTTTATTGCCGGTTTTGCTTTTATTCTATTACATTTGCTCATTAATAAAATGCTAAAGAGCAGTAAAAGTTTACTTTATCTTGGACTTTTTGCAGTTTTGGCTTCTATCTGGTCTGCAACTGAAACCCAGATGATACAATTTATTATTCCTTATGAATATACTGTTAATTTAATACGTTACCTGACTCTTATGTTAAGCCAAATTCCTGTATTGCTTTTTGTTAAAGGAATTACTCACTCCAGTAAAAATAAGCTAGTCCCTTTTGTACTGACTTTGCAAATACTGGTATTTATAACAACAAACTTATTAGCACTCTTACATATAGCTACTTACCATTTATTACTTCCATTAACTCATTTTACAATGTTAGGTACCATTATATTATCCCTCTATCTGATATGGAAGGAAATATTTTATTACAAGAATAGAGAAGCCTATGTGTACGGTATTTCTATTGCTATATTAGGATTCTTTTCTGTTTTGGAAATTATAAGATTTAATACTGTAAATGTAGTAGATGCCTCTGGTCTCTTTCGTATTGGACTATTAGTATTTATAATATTAACAGGTTTCTCCTCTGCTACAAAGCTGATTCAAACCTTAAAAATAGGTATTAATGCTGAGGCAATTCAGGATTTGGCCTATACTGACGTACTCACTGGATTAAGTAATCGCAATGCCTTTGTTAAAGACATGGAAGAACTTAACCGTAAACTGACCCAGACATCCAACATTATGGTTGCCATGTTTGATTTAAATAATCTAAAGGAAGTAAATGATACTTTAGGACATAAAGCCGGAGATGTATTACTGGTTAAGGCTGGTTTTTGTATCGCCAATTCTGTATTGCCATATGGACAATGTTACCGAATTGGGGGAGATGAATTTGCAGTTATCATCGTCAATAAAGAAACTAGCATTATACAAAAATGCAAACAAGAATTAAAGAAACAGATTAGTGATTATAATCAAACCAGTTTGGTACCTTTAGTAATTCCAAGTGGCTATGCAGCTTATGATCCCGTCCAGGACCGTGACCTTTATGGGACCTTTAACCGGGCGGATCAATTAATGTATTCAGATAAAGAAAAAACCAAAGAATCTAACACTTTTGGCTTTTACAAAAAAGAAACTTCTTCTTTATAAGAGATAAGAAGGACTGTTGTAAGACAATAAAACTGGGAAGTCATAAGGATCTCCTTAGCTTTATTTTGCAACAGTCCTTCTAACAATTAGTATAGGAGTCTCAAAAAATAGTAAAATATCATATTCATGGTTTCATAATGTGAAATTTAACCTTAGCATAAGGTTACTGTTTATTATCCTCTGCAAGGTCTCTGGCAACTTCAATAATCCAGTCTTCCTGTCCTCCCACTGCTCTTCTTCTGCCTAATTCCATTAGAATATCTCTAACGTCTACATGAAATCTTTCTGCTGCACGTCTTGCGTGTAATAAGAAACTGGAATATACCCCTGCATATCCTACCATCATAGCGTCATGATTAAATTTATACTCTAATCCTTTTTGTTCTAAAATTGGTTTAAGAACATGATTACTTGCATCCATAGCTTTATATAAGTCACCAGAATGTTCCAGTCCAAGCTTATTAAATACAGCAATGAGCATCTCCGTTGGTGTATTACCGGAACCTGCACCTAATCCTGCAAGAGAACCATCAATATAGGTGGCACCAGCTTCTATTGCTGTTATGCTATTGGATACTGCTAATCCCAGATTGTTATGTGCATGGTGGCCAATGGGAACTTTTAAATTTTTCTTTAAGGAGCTTATTTTTTCTGCTACGTCTTTTGGTAACATTGCACCGCCGGAATCTGTAACATATACTACATCTGCTCCATAACTCTCCATTTTAAGAGCTTCTTCTGTTAAACGTTCCACATCTGTCATATGGGACATCATTAAGAAGCCAACTGTAAACATTCCCATATCTTTTGCATGTTTTATATGTTGTTCCGATACATCAGCTTCTGTTACATGGGTTGCAACTCTAACAGCATTAGCACCTAATTTATGAGCTTTCTTAAGATCCTCAACAGTACCGATTCCTGGAAGAAGTAACACTGCCAGCTTTGATTTTGTAAGAACAGATGCGGCACCACTTATTAATTCAAAGTCTGAATACTTGGAAAAACCATAATTAATGGTTGATCCAGTTAACCCATCACCATGTCCCACTTCTACAATATCAATACCTGCATTTTCCAGTGA
>JAQSYR010000063.1 GCA_029256035.1 Anaerocolumna sp.
CCATATTCTGATATCTTTAGGTTCCTATCATTGCTTTTATTAAGGTATTTTATAACTCGGGTACATAAGATTGCAAACTGACTTATTTTTTCAAGTTCATCAATAGATAAAAGTTCTCCTCTTTCTGCACCTTCTACAATTTCTCTTATTTTACTGACAGTACCTAATGGGGGTGCTCCCTGAGCATCTAGCAACATTCTAGCTTCTGAAGTTTCCTTCATTCGAATACGTAGCTCACCCTCTGAAAGTATAGGTTTTAATATTTCAAAGTTTTCCTTTGCTTTTTCTGTTATACAATAATTTTTTAATCTATTTATTATTTCATTAAACTCTAGCATTTCATTTATATACTTCATTTTTCTTACTCCTTATTCTTTTCAAATAATAACCATGAGGCTTTTAAATAATACTATTTTATTTAAAAACAAAAAAATTCCACACAAGTTTCTGCCTTTTAGACATACGCTTCGTGGAATTATTAATTATATTCTGAAAATAAATCAGAGATATTCAAATAAATCCTAGTCGTTTATATAATACTTAGAAACATAGGGGGATCCTATATTACATCTATAAAACCCACAAAAAAAGCATAACCAAATCAGCCATGCTTTCAAACTAGTCTCTTTTTATATAGACTTCTATTTGAAATGTAAGGAAGCAATCTGTAAGGCAGAAACCATCAGCATTTTACTTTCTGCTGATGATAGGCAGACCTATAGCGTAATCGCAATAAGCCCAACCATTACAACTATTTAGTTGTAATCTCCATTTCAAATACACTTAACATACATTTCCTCGCTTTCTTTTTATGTTTTTATTATAAACCAATGCTTGTAATTGTCAATCACAATTTAAATAATATTTTTTTTTTTGCCTGCATTATTGATTTGATTCCCATGGTAATGGCTCTTTTGGGAACTTCATTAATATTTTGAAAAAATTTAAGATTAGCTTGAATTGTACTCTGTTTTAATTCCACGCAATGAGTAGTTTGTTCAAATGCACCACTTGGTTCATTAAATCCAATGTGTCCATTTAGGCCGATTCCTAGAAGTTGCAAGTCGATACCACCCAAGGATGAAATTAGTTTATCGTATCTTTTGCATTCAGCATCAATATCCATAGCTTTTCCGTTGGGTAAATGAGTTTGAACCATATTAATATTTACCCTGGAGAAAAGATAATGGTTCATAAAATAACGATAACTTTGTTTATTGGACCCATCCAATCCATAATATTCATCTAAGTTTATGGTTGTAACTCCGGAAAAATCAATATCACCTTTATTGTACCACTCTACAAGTTGCTCATAAGTACCAATGGGAGAAGAGCCAGTGGCCAGTCCTAATACACTATGGGGATGCAGAATAATCTGCGCAGATATAATGTTAGCGGCTTTTCTACTCATTTCACCATAATCTTTAGTATTTATAATTTTCATTAAATTCTTCCTCACTTATCATTTCGTTAAAATGCCTGTAATTTATAATATTTTAACTATTAGATATCAATAGAAAATGTTATAATAATATTATAACAAATATATCTAATTCTTAAAGATAAAAAAAATAAAAACGCCAAACACAGGAGGTTAAAAGCATGTTGACTATTCATGAATCTGCATTAGAAACCGCGAAAAAATTACATAGCTCTTTTGTAGTTACTGTTTACAGAGCACCCATTTGTTGCAGCGGTGGTACAGTACGAACAGTAAATATTGATCTGCATGAGAATTTTACTCCCACTAACTCTTTTCAAGTGATTGAATATGAAGGAGTAAAAGTTTATATTAGCAAGGATCTTAAGTTAAAAGAAAAGGCATCTATTTATAAAAAACTAAATATTCCAGGGATTGGTCCAATATTTAGTTCCAAAGGAATTTCACCGGTAGATGATGATAAAACTACGCTGTAAAGATATATGAAATAAGGGCTATTGTAAAACCAGGCTGAGAGAAATATAACTTCTCATTTTATGGTTTTGCAATAGCCCTTATTATTTATTCACTAATTTATTTAAAAAATTCCACCAATAGACAGGAAGATTGGAGCAAATACTACAGCCACAATAGTCATTAATTTAATTAAGATATTAATAGAAGGTCCTGAGGTATCTTTTAAAGGATCTCCTACTGTATCACCAACAACTGCAGCTTTATGAGCATCACTGCCTTTACCGCCATATACACCTTCTTCAATGTATTTCTTTGCATTATCCCATGCACCACCTGCATTTGACATAAAGATTGCCATTAAAACTCCAGTTACTAGAGCTCCTGCTAACAGTCCGCCTAGTGCTGCAGGTCCTAATATGATACCTGTAGCAATTGGAGAAGCAACTGCCATAATTCCAGGTAATAACATTTCTTTTAAAGCTGCCT
The DNA here is from genome assembly GCA_029256035.1 of Anaerocolumna sp. Classification (GTDB taxonomy): domain Bacteria; phylum Bacillota; class Clostridia; order Lachnospirales; family Lachnospiraceae; genus Anaerocolumna. The sequence goes on from JAQSYR010000063.1 coordinate 2,384, forward strand.
GTGTAGAAATAGCAACACATGAAGTATAGTCAGGTTTAGCTTTTCCTTCAAGGATACCTGGGATTGTTCTAAATTGGCGTCTTACTTCTTCAATCATCTTATAAGCTGCTTTTGATACAGAATCCATTGTTAAAGCTGAGAATAAGAATGGTAGCATACCACCAATAAATAATCCAACAATTACTTTATAATCAAGAATATCAATGCTATCTAATTTTACTGCTTCTGCATAGGATACAAACAATGCAAGTGCTGTAAGTGCTGCAGAACCAATAGCAAAACCTTTACCCATAGCTGCTGTTGTATTACCAACTGCATCTAATTTATCTGTAATTTCACGTACCTTGTGATCTAATGCTGCCATTTCTGCAATACCACCTGCATTATCAGCGATAGGACCGTAAGCATCAACTGCAACAGTGATACCAGTTGTAGATAGCATACCAACAGCTGCAAGAGCTATACCATATAAACCATCTGCTAAGAATGCACTAATGATTCCGACTGCAATTAGCAGAATTGGAATAGCTGTAGATTGCATACCAACTGCAAGACCACTGATAATTGTTGTTGCAGGACCAGTTTGTGACTGTTCAGCAATCTTTTTAACAGATTTATAATCTCCAGAAGTATATATTTCAGTTACCATACCAATTAATAATCCAACAACTAATCCAGAAATAATAGCAATGGCTGCTTTAAAATCGCCAAAGAATACTTTACTTAAAGCAAGAGCAGAAATTACAACAATTGCACTAGCTACATATGTACCAGTTTTTAATGCTTTATGAGGATTTGAATTATCATCACCACGTACAAATAAACTACCAATGATTGAGGCAATAATTCCAAGTGCAGCAAGTACTAGTGGAAAGATCGCTCCATCAGTCTTATAATAAACAACACCAAGAGTTAAAGCAGAAACAAGTGCACCTACATAAGATTCAAATAAGTCAGCACCCATACCAGCTACGTCACCTACATTATCACCAACATTATCAGCAATAACTGCAGGATTTCTTGGATCATCCTCTGGTATTCCGGCTTCAACTTTACCAACAAGATCTGCTCCAACGTCAGCTGCTTTCGTATAAATACCACCGCCAACACGGGCAAACAAAGCAATGGAAGAAGCACCTAAACTAAATCCTGAAATAACATTGACGTCATTTGTAATTATGTATATAGTTCCTACACCTAAAAGTCCAAGACCTACTACACTCATTCCCATAACTGCTCCACCTGAAAATGCAATGGATAATGCTTTGTTCATACCATTACTTCTAGCTGCACTGGCTGTTCTTACATTTGCCTTTGTTGCAACCTTCATTCCAAAATAACCAGCAACTGTTGAGAATACTGCACCTACCAGGAAGCTAATTGCTGTAACCCAATTGTTAATACCAATTCCGATTAAAACAAATAATACGATGACGAATATAACAAGAATTTTATATTCGGACATCAAAAATGCTTGTGCACCTTCAGATATGTAAGATGCAATTTCTTTCATTCTGTCAGTACCTTCATCCTGTTTGCTTACTTTATTTGCCAAGTATAATGCAAAAAGTAATGCCACCACCCCGATAATCGGTGCTAAATAAACAATTTCATTCATTCCTTTACTCCTTCTTTCAACATAACTTTTAACAAAAAAATATACAAAAAATTTGTCTTTCATTAGTATATATTGCTATAAATAAAATGTCAAAAGGTTTTTTTGTGAAAATTACTAATATTTCAGTGTATTTTCTAGGCAAAATATACTGAATAACGGAATCCGAAAAAGTATAGCTTATTTTCACTATGTTATGTTGCCTACATATATTGAAAATAAAGGCTTTTGAAGTATTTTATTATTAATAAATACCATTTATTTTCCCCATATATTTCTATAGAAATATAGAAATATTTCGTAAAAAATTTTTTAAAGTGCTAAATTAATATATCACAATATTCCACCCTAACCAAATTGTATCACACCCTCACTACCCATTTGTAATTAAAATATTCAGATAATTATAAAATTATTCTTACAATTATACAAATTAAAAGGGTTTGCTCTTCTGTTTTGTGAAATAATTCTATAAAATGTACAATAACATGACGCATATTTCATATTTATAAATTAGTTTTTAATAATTTATTCCTATCAACTGGTATATTAATAAAGAAAATATTTATTATTTATAATCAATATGAATTTTATTAATTAATTCAGCTAATTAATAATATCATATTTGACATCTTAGGCTTTCGTTTAATTATTTCACTTGAGTTAATTTTTTGACAAATCTCCCATAAATTAACATTTATTTTAACACAATTACTGCACCAAATGGCATTAATGCCAATTTAGCCAATTTAAAATGTTGTAATCCAAAAGGAATTCCAATTACTGTTAAGCATAACAAAACACCAAATATCAGAGATTCCAAAGCAAGTGGAAGACCTGTTACTAAAAGCCATATAATATTAATAAAAAAAGAGCCCGGGCCTCCACCATAAATTATTTCTTTACCAAAAGGAAAAAAGCTCAAAGATGCAAATTTAAAGCACTGAACTCCAATTGGTATACCTATAATGGTAATACACCATAAACACCCCATTATTAGCCAACTGATTCCACTAATAAATCCTCCGCATAAAAACCAGATTATATTTCCTAAACAACCCATTTCCTTACCTTCTTTCCTTAGATTTTAATTTAACACTTTTTCCACAAACGCTCTTATAATCTCTGGATCAAAATGGGTTCCAGCACATTTCCACAGTTCTGCAACTGCCTCTTCTTTACTTTTTGGTTTTTTATATGCTCTATGAGCCGTCATAGCTTCATATGCATCAGCAATAGAGATAATTCGCGCGTGAAGTGGTATTTCATCCCCCTTTAGCCCCTTTGGGTACCCAAGTCCATCAAAACGTTCATGATGATGCAATACAACCTCTGCGTAAGCTGCATATTCATCAACACCTTTTAATATTTGATAACTGATTTCCGGATGTCGCTTAATCCTGCTAAATTCATCTTCCGACAATTTGCCAGATTTGTTTAATAATTCAAATGGTACGGTAATCTTTCCAATATCATGTAAAATACCAGCGGTTTTTAAATCAAAAATCTCCCTTTCGTTTAAATGCAGTGCCCTGCCTATGGCTTCACAATACTCAGAAACTCTTTCGGTATGTATTTGTTCACTATCGTATTTTAAATTGATATTACGAAGTACTGTTTCTATTGTCTGGCTTCTCATTGTCTTACCATATTTTATTTTGTCCTTATACATATGACCGTCAGCATTTTTTTGTATTTCTGACATATCTTCCTCTGGCTTAGTCTTTGCTTCATATCCGACAGCTAAAGAAACTATAATAGAGTCAAGTCGTGTTTCAGAAGCAGCAGCTTTTAACCTTCGTTTAATTACTTCGGCATACCTAATATCAGTTTTCGGAAGTAAAATTGCGAATTCATCTCCTCCAATTCTGGCGATAATGTCATCTTTTCTACACTGTTTTCTTATAATATCTGCAACCGTTTTTAGTAGCTGATCACCCATCTCATGTCCAAATGCATCATTTGTAAGCTTCAATCCATTGACATCTATGGTTATAAAAGTAAAAGGTAAATTTCGCAAAGTATCTAATCTTCTTACAGCATCCTCGAGATACCGGCGATTATATAGTCCGGTTAAATGGTCATGAAAACTTAGAAACTCTATTTCTTTTAGTCGTTCTTTCTTCTCAGTGCAATCTCTAAAAACAATAACAACTCCTGTGGTATTACCATTTCTGCTTTTTATAGAAGCAGCACTATCTTCAATAGGAATTTCCTTACCAGACTTTGATAAAAGCAAAGTGTTATATGGTAACTCAAAGTTAAAGCCAGATTTTAAAACATTATCAACTGGATTAACACAAATCTCACCGGAATGTTCCTCTTTTATTATAAATACTTCTTGAAGAGGTTTTCCAACTGCTTCCTCTTTTGACCATTCTGTTAGTTTTTCCGCCACAGGATTCATCACAGTAATATTGCCAAATTCATCAGTTGCAATTACTCCATCTCCAACGGAAAATAAAGTAGTTTTAAATTGTTCCTTCTCATTAAAAAGTTGTTCCTCCGCTTTTTTTCTTTCCGTGATATCTTTTTCATCAGTTATGTCCGTAAGCAGTAAAATAAAGTAGTATTTTTGCAGAGAATATACGGATGTTTTATACCAGCGTTTTCCATCTCGGGTGCGTTGTTGTAGTTCATTGGAAACCCCATGTATTGCACATCCTTCATAGATTTTAAGTAAATTATCTGCACTATTTACAATCTGTAAGGATACCTCAGAATTTTTCTTTCCAATTAATTCAGAAGATAAAACGCCTGCAATTTCCTCAAATTTATGATTAATATCCAAAAATTCAAAATCTACTGCATTTTCAGATTCATCACATATAATCCTACAATTCGCATACCCAATGGGGGCTCCTTCCAAGATTTTTTTATCTAAATCACTCTTATTATTCCTAAATAAATCATTACTCTTCATCTATTTCTTCTCCTATACAACAGGTCTATGGAAATATTTTTACTGTAATATCGATACATACAAAAAAAGCCCAGAACTATATTCTAAGCTGTCAATCAGTAAGTATTTCAATTGGCAAATATAATATACTACGTACTATTTGTATGGATATTATCATATCAAATCTTCTACGTCAAGTAGATTCTTTATTGCCATAGTTTTATAATTCTTAATAATTCATTCTCTTTTGTCAAGATTACTCTAACCATTCATACAAATAATTACCAGAGTATTTACATAATTACCAGAGTATTTACATAATTACCAGAGTCTGGCAAGCCAGACTCCTTCTTTTTACACCTTACTAATTTCAAACTGTGAATTTATTACCAGCCACATCTGTGGGAAATATCGCATAATATTCCATGCTCCGATACCTTCAAGTCCATAAGTTGGTATTAGCGAAATATTATCAAATATACTTCTGGCATCTTTAAATCGGACATAATATTCTTTAGAATTTACGAATCCATAATATGCAGCCGCCGCAGTATCATCATACTGAATTTCGGCCCGTACCTCTCTCGCCAAATCTATTGCTGCAGAATAGCAAATGGCCTGAGCCTTTGTTGTACCTTCGATGTAAGGAAGTTCCCATATATATCCAAATGTTTTTAGCGCAAAGGAAGTTTTTTCTGGTGGTATGAATTGAATAATAGAAACTAATAGTTTTGAAGCTGTTTGAAATGGTAAAATTAAACTTATCGGTAAATTAACGTGATAGCCCCATTCATAAGGTAATATCATTACTTTATTAGCTACCTTTCCAATCTGTATATAAAATGTTTCCTGAAACATATTTCCTGTTACAAT
>JAQSYR010000064.1 GCA_029256035.1 Anaerocolumna sp.
TTTTATGGTAAATATTGTTCGCTAATGGAAATTACAACTTTATCTTTTGTTACTATATTACACAGTACTTCACGTGTAGATAATAATTCTTCCAGTTCTTCTATACTAGAGAGTTCTAATCTAGCTTCCTCAAGAAGTTCAACGGATGTGGTTTCATTATAAGAGATAGTCTCTAATCCAGAATCTGGGTTGTAGATAAAGTATTCTGTTTCTAAATCTTCCTTCTTCTTACCTATTTCAGCCAACCGATTTTCATCATTGGCCAAAATCAGCTCTAGTACGTCTACTTCCATTTGTTTGCTCTTTGTATCAATGGATTTTATCATAACCAGACTTTCAGCCAAATTATCTATTTCTTCCTTAGGCTTTCGGCTACAGCCTGTAATTCCTAGACAAAATACAGTTACAATTACTATAGTAAACATTGGATAGTACCATTTTCTTTTATTATACTTGCTTTTCATTTCCATAGGCCTCTTTCCTTCATTTAATAATTACAAAATAAGTAATAGATAAAATTATTATATTCAAGAACCCTTGGAAAAGCAAATATATTTATTTAACCATTAAAAATTTCTCCTGTTTCAAAACTTTACCTTCTGCTACAAGAGTAAAATCATTATAATTGTCTGTATTACTAACAATGATAGGTGTTACACATCGATATCCGGCTTCCGCAATACTCTTTATATCAACATTGGCCAGAATATCACCTTTTTTAATTACATCTCCACCTTTTACTTTTACGTCAAAGTACTTGCCATTTAATTGAACAGTATCAATTCCAATATGAATTAATAATTCTAACCCGTCATTTGATGCAAGTCCAATGGCATGCTTTGTATCAAATACCATAGATACGGTACCATCAAAAGGAGCCACTACAATTCCTTCCTCTGGGTCAATTGCAGCACCATTACCAAGCATTCCTTCGGAAAATACTCCATCGTTAATCTCTTTTAAAGGCATTACTTTACCTGACATTGGAGCAAATACCTCATGAGTTTCACTTGTACCATTGTCTGTGCTAACTAACTTTTTATCTTGCTCCAAATCAGCTGTTCCTAAGACATCATCACTTGCCTGATTTGCTAAATAATCATCAAGATTTGATTTTATAACAGTTACTTTAGGTCCATAGATAACCTGAACTCCATTACCTTTTTTTATTACTCCTGCTGCCCCGGATTCCTTTAAGGCACTTTCATTTACTAAACTGGAATCATATACCGTAGTACGCAGCCTTGTTGCACAGCAATCAACATCACTAATGTTCTTTTTACCGCCTAATCCTTTTGTAATAAGAGCGGATACATCATCCTGTCCTGCTGAAGGATTAACTTTTCCAGCCGTTTTATTTTCATTTTTTGCATTAACATCTGCTCTAGTATAAAGTTTAACTTCTTCGCTATCTTCTTCTCGACCCGGAGTCTTGAAATTGAATTTTTTAATTAAAAAGCTAAATAAGAAATAATATACTATAAAATAAACAAGTCCTACCCAGACAACATTTAGCCAACTGGTCTTAGCATTTCCCTGTAAAATACCAAATAAGAACAAGTCAATAAATCCACCGGAAAATGTCATACCAACACCAACATTTAAGATATGCATTAACATATAAGCCAAGCCAGCGAAAATTGAGTGAATAACATATAAAACTGGAGCTACAAATAAAAATGTAAATTCAAGTGGTTCTGTTATACCAGTTAACATAGACGTTAATGCCGCAGATACTAATAAACCGCCTACCAGTTTTCTCTTTTCAGGTTTCGCACATCGATACATTGCCAGGGCTGCTCCTGGAAGACCAAATATCATAAGTGGAAACTTACCAGACATAAATCTGGTTGCTGATACACTAAAATGTTCAATTCCAGGGGTAGCAAGTTCAGCAAAGAATATGTTTTGTGCTCCTTCAATTAATTTTCCACCAATGGTTGCTGTACCGCCAACTGCAGTCTGCCAAAATGGTAAATAAAACACATGATGTAAACCAAATGGTATTAATGCTCTTTCCATAATTCCATAAATCCAAGTGCCCGCATAGCCAGACTGTAAAACCAAGTCACCAACCCGATAGATTCCAACCTGCACTGGCGGCCAGATATAAAACATTGCAATTCCTACAATCAGATATACTATAGAACTAATAATAGGCACAAATCTGGTACCTCCAAAGAAAGATAACACCTGAGGAAGTTCAATTTTATAATACCTGTTATGCAGTGCTGCTACGCCAAGTCCAACAATAATACCACCAAATACACCAATCTGTAAGGATGTAATACCCAGCACATCTGTTGTTGAACCAGCAAGCATTGATTCTGTGCCACCATTAATATTAATCATGGCACCTATTGAGGTATGCATAATAAAGAAAGCGATTGCCGCTGATAAAGCAGCTACATCCTTTTCTTTTTTAGCCATACCAATGGCTACACCCATTGCAAATAAAATGGGAAGATTGGCAAATACAATATTACCTGCTGCACTCATTACAGATAAAATAGAATAGGCTATGGTTCCTGGTCCCATAATATTCATTAGTCCATAGGTTTCTAACATTGTGGCATTGGTAAAAGAGCCACCAATTCCAAGAAATAACCCTGCTACTGGTAAAATAGCAATTGGAAGCATGAAGGATCTTCCAACACGTTGCAAAACACCAAAAATTTTGTCTTTCATCTTTAACTCTCCTTAAATATTTATTTTATTATTATTAACTAGAAAATGCTTTCTTAGCAGACATAATTTGAAGAACTTTCCATGAAATAAAAAAGACCAAAACCAGGAAGACGCCATACATATAGTAGGTGCGTTCTTCTTAGCTTCAGTCTTGCCTGCTGACCAGTCACAATCTGATTTACAGTATAACATTATTCATTGTCGGTACAGGAAATCCTTCTTAGGTGTACCGTTAAGAATATCATTTCTTCTTCTGAGATTTGCTTTCCTAAGAACTCTTTTACATAATCCCTAATCTTTGAAGCGCATTCGTAATCTTTTGCATAACGTTTCTTTATCATCTTCTGAAACGTTGCATCATCATCCTTTGTAATCTTGTTGTTGAAAAGTCTTTGTCCAAAGAATTTTAAATGAGTTATAAATCTTTCATAATGCAAGGAGTTCTCATTGAAATCCATTTGATAAAAATTCTTTGTTATTTCTATAAGTTTTTGAATTAGTTCCGTTATTTTCATCATACTGGTGATATCAGTGTCTAACTCCGCATTAACAATATGTAATGCGATAAACCCTGCTTCATCAATGGATAACGATTCATTTAATCTGTCTTTGATAATCTGAAGTGCCTGTAGCCCTATTTCATATTCTGGATGATAAAAATTCTTTATTTCAATCAATAAAGCATTCTTATATTCTAAGTTTTTGCGTTTTCTTTCAATGGCAAAACTTATATGATCCGTTAATGTAATGATTATATTCTCATTGAGCCGTTTCCCTAACTGTTTCATTGCCATTTCAATAATATCAGTACAGGTTGTTACGTACTCGTTTGGAACTTCTGCCAGCAAATCCTTTAACTTATTAGAATCCTTTTGATTTGCCATCTTGTATATTTTTTCAACTTTATCTTCTGGTATTTCGTCATTTGTGTTTTTTTGAAATCCGATTCCTAAACCCCTTAAGATGATTTCTGAACCGTTTTGGTCAACGGAACACACAATATTGTTATTAATAACCTTGGTAATTCTAAACATTTCTGCACCCCATGCATAAATATTATAGAGCAAAAATTTACCCTATAAATGAAAAAAACCCTCTTTGAAAGAACAATAGAACGATTCTTATCAAAGTTGGTCTCGCCTGCTTACCAGTCACAATCCACATACACTTCTAAAGTTAGGATATCATAACTTTTACAAAGTGTCAATATGAATATTTTTACAAACAAGATTCCCTATGAATGGTTTTGAATCAGCTATCCTATTTCTAAACTTTCGATGTTGTTAAACCCATCGCAGCCATTTTATTCATAATCTGCCTTTTTACAGTAAATTTACTTAGTATCTCACTTCGTTCATTAAATTTGCATCCATATAAATAACCACGTTCCAGTTTTTGTGAGTTTACCAATTGACCTGTTAACAATATTTGATATCCTTCCCATACTTCATAGACAAAACTTATGGTAATTGCGCCCTCCAGATTAACTCCGGAAACAATTCCCATGCCGTTTACACTAATATCTTTTAGGACACCTTGGCACTTATTTTCATGTCCGTCTCTAAATTTCACTGTAAGCATAATTTGCTCCCCGATAAATACTCGAAATGCTTCTCTTCTATTTTGGCGTTCTGCATTGTTCTCACATATTACTATATAAATGTAATTCTCGTTAAACTTTCTTAGTTCAAGTTTCACCGGATGAAAGGTTGTAATTCCATCATTGGCCTTATAAATAATTTTTACATCCTCCATTTCGGATTCCGGTATAGGAATATTTTTATCCAAAATAGCAGGGATGTACATTACATTATTGCTAGCATTTCTTTTTTCTACTAGCATAGAACGAGCTATCTCTTTATACATAAAATTAAGCTCAATTTCCGTTCCCTCAGGTATCATGTTAATATACATTTTTGAATAAACTTCCTTTCTATGATTCAAACATGTTTTTTATAAATGTTCTATTTCTTCCCATACTTTTACCCTTATATAATTCCTTATCTGCTATTTGAATCATATTGGTTAACTTGTCATAGTTTGCAATTCTTCCAAATACTCCACCAACACTTATAGTTAATATCTGGCTATCATTCTCAATGGAATAAGACAATGCCAAATTCTCAACTTCATTTCTTAATAAGTCACCTAGCTCTTTTGCCTGATCATAATTAATATTTTCTGCATAATACAAAAATTCTTCTCCTCCGTATCTTGCAAAAACATCTTTTCTCTTTGTTTGTATCTCTTTCAAACAATTAGCGACTTTAATAAGGCATTTATCTCCTTCCGGATGCCCCCAGCAGTCATTATATTTTTTAAAATTATCAATATCTATTATAAATAAAACTACAATAAGATCTGAATCAGCTTCTTCCCATGTTTTGTTCAAATGTTTGTTTATGTATCTTCTATTAGGAACTTGTGTAAGTTCATCTTCATATAATTTCTCTTCTAATTTCTGGTTTAGTTGTTGTATCTTTTCAAGTTCCCGTCTTTGATTCAAAATTTCCATTTCTAATCGTTGATCCATTAACTCATTGTTTGTATATTTTTGCTTACCATCTAAGTGCTCAAATTCTAATTTTAATATCTCCAGCTTATTACCAATAAGCAACGCGGTAACTTCCTGCTCTACTCCGTGGTATTTTTTATAGTAAGCCAGTGCAGTTTCAAAATCTCCTGTTTTTTCATAGTAATCTGCCGCTGTTTTTAACACCATACTCAACTTTTTCTTTGCATTTGTTTCTTCTGCATATTGTTTTGCTTTGTCCAAATAATAAAAAGAAGCTTTTTTATCCTTTTCAAATTCCAGCATAGCAATATTTAATAAGATATCAATTGCATAGAACTTGTTGCTTATACTGTCAATTTTCTTAAGAGCTTTAATGAAATAATCTTTCGCCTTCTCACTCTCTTTATTAACATAATAAACTTTGCCTAATCTATTTTCTACTTCGCTCAGAATCACCATGTCTTTTTCCTGTTTTAAGATATCATAGCTTTGTGCAAAGTAATCCATAGCCTTGGAATGCTGATTCCGTAGAAAATAGATTTCACCAATGTTACTAAGTATTGATGCTGCATTTATTTTTAAATCCGAATTGTAACATAGATTAAGAGTCTTTTGGTAATATTCTAAAGCTACATCAAATTGCAATGTCTCACGAAATACTTCACCGATATTGTTTAAGACACAACTCATTAAAAAGTCATCTTTACAAGTCTCCAGTAAATCCATTGCTTGCCTTAAGTAGTTTAGTGCCTGTTCATACATGGAACTATAAAAATAAGCAATACCAATTAAATTAAGGGAACGCACTACACCTATGGTATCATTTAATTCTTTCAATATGCCTAATGCGTGGAATGTATACTCCAGCATTTTATGATTCTCTGACTTTACTCTACAGGCCATTGACATACCAAGAAGTGCATAAGCCTCTTCACTTTTTAACTGGTTCTCTTTTGACAGCTGATATAATTTTTTACATAGTTTATAGGACTTATCTGGATTTGCTGTAGATAAATCTTTTGCTTCCTTAAGTTTCCTAATTATTTCACTTTGCAAATTATTTTTCATTCTACTCCCTTGTCCCACTCATAATTTCACTATCAACTATATTTTAAATTTAGATACCATTTTCTTTAAATCCATACTTAATTTACTTAAATTAATGGAGGTAATCTCCAAATCCTTCATTGCTGAATTTTGTTCTTCACTACCGGCAGATAATTCTTCTACATGAACAGCATTTTCTTGTGCTATGAAGAGGATGTCATTCATCTGATTTGTAATCACTTCCACATCTTCGTTTACCTTCTGAAAGGAACTGCTAATAAGTCCAATATTGTCAACTAAACCATTTACTTTTTGGTAGATATCATGGAAAGAAGTTTTTGTACTACTTACGGAAGACTTTTGTTCTTCTAATGTAGTCTTAACAACTTGAACATTATTGGCTGCAACCTTGCTGTCAGATGAAATTTGCCTTATCAGCTGTTCAATATTACTTGCTGACTCGGAAGATTTATAAGCTAAATTCTTGATTTCATTTGCCACTACTTCAAAACCTTTGCCAGCTTCCCCTGCTCTGGCAGCTTCAATGGATGCATTAAGGGCTAAAAGATTAATTTGCTCTGAAATATAGGTTATGGTATTGGTTATTTCTCCAATGCCCTTAATATCTTCTTCTAACTTATTTATGGTATGTAGGGTGCTCCCAAAAGCTTCTAAATTACGTTCCGTTTTATGGTTTAAATCACTAACTGTATCAATTCCAATTTGAGCAAATTGACCTGATTCAATAACAGCGTT
>JAQSYR010000065.1 GCA_029256035.1 Anaerocolumna sp.
AAATGTTTAAAGTTATAAAAACTAGTGAATAATAAATGTCAAAGGAGTTGATTTTGTGAAAATCAAAAAGACATTTATTTATTTCATTAGTTTTTTTTCATTAGCAATTATGTTTTCTGCCAGTTATTATTTAAGTTATAAAAGTGCATTAAAAAAATTTAATGAAAATGCAGTTGAGAGAAATAATGAACTGATATTGTCATTGGAAGAAAGACAAATGTTAAATCCAACAGAACAATTAGTGGAGAATGGCGGAGATACAGATAATGAAGATATAAACAGTACCTTAGAATCAACAGATAATTTAAGCGTACCTGTAGATACAATAACAGAAGATACGATTCTCCCAACCACACAGTATAAATTAGAAATTTATGATTTAGTAACTGGTAATATGACAGAAGAAATTCTACAAATTCCAAGTTACCTAGTTGGGTTAACCCGTGAACAGGTAATTGAATACCTTCATAATTATTTGGAAGATTTGCCTTGGAGTGAGTTTGAAAAGGGACTTTATGCTTATGACCTTTTAGCTTTTTCCAAAGATAATATTGTTCTTCGAAAAGTCTATAATAGTGAATTGGTGGAATATAAATATTATTTGAAATCTCAAAATGGATATATCGTGGTTTATTATGGTGACCAAAAAACAGTATATGAATATACAGAAGTATCCGTTGAAAATTTAACCCAGTTTGAACAGATTCAATTAGAAGAAGGACTTTTCATTAAAGATTTGGATGAACTTTATTCTGCCCTAGAAAACTATTCTAGTTAATAATTAAAAAATGATGTCCAGAAACAACAGGTAATCATGGAATGCCCTTATAAGTTTAGCTATAAAACATAATGCTCACATGAAGTAGGATAAGAAGGTAAATACCTTTCCTTCTCCGATTTCGATGTGAGCATTTTTATTTCAGCAATATTATCTGACGTAAGAACCTCCATGGTAACTGATAAAATGCAAAGCATCTGTGTTTAAAATCTTATCTAAAGATTTTATGGCATTTTCTATATCTAGTGTAAATTGAGGATTTGCAATTACAAGTTTATCATTTTCAAGTGTAGCAGCATCACCTGTAATTATAGTTTTTTCACTTTTTATATAAAGAGAAATATGCCCTGGAGTATGTCCTGGAGTACTGATAATTAGACATCCACCGCACCAGTCAAACCAATCACCATCCTTAACCAAAATATCTACATTTGCTGTTTCTACGCTTTGAAGCATTCGACAAAATGCTTCACCAAAAGGTTTTTGTTCTAAAGGTAAGGTTTCTTGCATTATTTCTGCCTGCTCTAATCGAAGAGACTTTAATTGACCAGTAATATAAGGTGCTTCCATTTCTCCTGCAACAACTTTGATATTAGGATACTTAGATTTTAATTTAGAAAGTGATCCCATATGATCATAATCTTGATGAGTAATTACAACATGGGTTAAATTGTTACAGTCTAGCCCCTCCTTATTCATAGCCTCTTCAATAAGAGGCAGAAATTCAGGATAGCCACAATCTACTAAAACCATAGAATCAGAATCTTTTAAAATAACCGGATGAATTACTTGTTCCGTATTGTTATAATTGAATTTCAAGTTTAATTGGAATATTTTGTTCATTAATAGTTCTCCCTATAATTTATTATAATCATTCAAAGCATAGTAGATTTGTTCTGAATTTTTTCTACTATTAAATTTGATTAGATTTAGATACACTATTAAATTTACTTGTAAATTTTGTCATTTGTATGACAGGTATTCCTAAGTAATAATTAATAATTTACTTGAAAATAATCCAATCTATAGTTAAAATAAATATATTGTAAAAATAGTTGTGTTTGTGATAGGAGTATGGTATGAGTAATGTAATTATTGTTGGTGGTGGAGCTTCAGGTTTAATAGCTGGTATTATTGCCGCAAGACAGAAGCATAAAGTTACAATTTTAGAACAGAAAGATAAAATTGGTAAAAAAATATATGCCACTGGCAATGGAAAATGTAATTATACCAACTTGATTCAGACACCGGACTGCTATCGTAGTAATAATCCGAATTTTCCACTATTGGCTTTGGAACAATTTGATGTTAATAAAACTATAGAGTTTTTCAAGCAGTTAGGAATATACCCAAAAGAACGGAAGGGTTACTTATATCCTAATTCAGAACAGGCAGCCTCTATCGTAGATGTATTAACAATGGAACTAAATCGTTTGAAAGTAAAAATTCTTTGTGAGGTTCGAGTGGAAAAGATTAAAAAAGACAATGATTTTTTAATTACTACGAACAAAGGAAAGTTTCAGGCAGATAAAGTAATTTTAGCGGCAGGTGGCTGTGCATCCCCTAATTTAGGTTCTGATGGCAGCGGCTTTCTACTTGCTAAGGAATTGGGGCATAAAATAATTAAACCTATTCCTGCATTAGTTCAGCTAAAATCCAAGGAAAAGTATTTTAAAACATTAGCAGGTGTTCGAGTGGAAGCAGGAATTAAACTATTGATTAATAAGGAATATGTAACAGAGGAGTCCGGAGAAGTGTTAATGGCTAATTACGGCGTATCTGGAATTCCTATTTTTCAAATTAGTCGATATGCGGCAAGGGCCATTAGTGAAAACAAAAAAGTAGAACTGGTTATTGATTATATGCCAGATTTAAATTGGAAAGAAGTATATCAATTTCTAATAGATAGAATTCATTCTAATACTGAAAAGAACATGGAAGAACTAATGATTGGATTGTTTCATCATAAACTTTCTTATATTATGTTAAAAGAAGCCGGAATACCTGTTGATCTGCCCTGCCAAAAGGCCAATCAAAAGCAAGTTTCGGATTTAGTAAATCAAATAAAAGAATGGCACATTCCAATTAGTGAACCTAACTCCTTTGAGCAGGCCCAGGTAAGTGCTGGGGGAGTAGATACCAATGAAATTAATCCTGTAACAATGGAGTCAAAACTTGTAAAAGGTCTTCATTTTGCAGGGGAAGTAATTGATGTGGACGGTACCTGTGGAGGGTACAATCTGCAATGGGCATGGACTACCGGTTATATTGCAGGAATGGGACTGTAATATAATATGATTGGAAAGATAGGAGTAACATGATACAAATAACGCAGTTAAAATTAAAAATAGATCATACAGAAGAGGAACTAAAGCTGTTAATAGCAAAACAGCTAAAAATATCTTTACAGAACATAATTTCTTTTACAATTGAAAAAAAATCCATTGATGCTCGAAAGAAAAATGATGTCTCTTACGTTTATAATGTGACAGTAAAGGTATTGGATGAGCAAAAAGTAATTAAGAAACTCCATAGTCCCAATATAAAAATAGGTGAAAAGTCAAACTATGAGTACAAGCCTACAGGAGTAGAATCAATGAAACATAGGCCGGTTGTAATTGGAATGGGGCCAGCGGGATTATTTTGTGCTTTAATGCTTGCCAGAAACGGTTATGCACCACTAGTGATTGAACGAGGAGATGAAGTTCTCCAGCGAGTAAGCAAAGTTGAACATTTTTGGAAAACGGGAGAATTAGATAAAAACTGTAATGTTCAATTTGGAGAAGGGGGTGCTGGTACCTTTTCTGATGGCAAATTAAATACTATGGTAAAAGATGAAACAGGCAGAGGAAATCTAGTTTTAGAAATCTTTGCAAAATATGGAGCTCCTGAGGAAATTTTATATCTAAATAAACCTCATATAGGAACAGATAAACTTAGAACCGTAGTCCAAAATATGAGAAATGAGATTATCGCCTGTGGTGGAGAAGTAAGATTTCAAAGTTGCCTTACCAATATCATTGTTAAAGATAAAAAGTTACAAGGTATTGAAATAAATGATAAAGAGACCATTTCATGTGATACCTTGGTTATGGCTGTTGGACATAGTGCAAGAGATACCTTTTCATTAATGGAGAGAAAAGGAATAGAAATGTCTAAAAAGTCTTTTGCTATTGGCCTTAGAATTGAACATCCACAAGAATTGATTAGCTACAATCAGTATGGTGATTTTTATGATCGATTACCCGCTGCAGATTATAAATTAACCCACCAGGCCACAAATGGCAGAGCTGTGTATTCCTTTTGCATGTGTCCAGGAGGTTTTGTTGTTAATTCTTCCTCTGAAGAAGGTGGTTTGGTAGTTAACGGCATGAGTAATCACAGCAGAGAGGAACGAAATGCAAATAGCGCATTAATTGTAACTGTAACTCCAGATGATTTTCCTAAAGTGGATGGGATTCCTGATGTATTGTCTGGGGTTGAATTCCAGAGGAAGTGGGAACGACTAGCATATAAGACAGGAAATGGCAAGATTCCAGTTCAATTATTTGGAGACTTGTCTCGAGATAGAGAGAGTGTTACAATAGGTCATATTAAGCCAAATATGAAAGGACAATATACACTGGCAAATTTAAGAAACTGCTTGCCAGATTATGTTTTGGCATCAATCATTGATGGAATTTATGCCTTTGATAAGAAAATCCCTGGTTTTGCTAACGAAGAAGCAATATTATCCGGCGTTGAAACCAGAACCTCTTCTCCAATACGAATCCACAGAGATGAAAGATTAGAATCGAATATTTCAGGTATTTATCCTTGTGGAGAAGGGGCAGGTTTTGCAGGTGGCATTACATCTGCTGCCATTGATGGAATAAGAATATATGAGGCAATTACAAAACGATATAAAGCTGGAAAGGAATAAAAGTCGTGTTAAACAGACAAGAGCTAAAAGATAAAAAACGTATTGTTATAAAAATAGGGTCCTCCTCTTTAACTCACACCGAGACAGGGAGTATTAATTTGTTAAAAATGGAGAAACTTGTTAGAGTTTTAACGGATTTGCAAAATCAAGGAAAAGATGTTATATTAGTAAGTTCAGGAGCCATTGCAGTTGGAAGAGAAGCCTTTGGTTTAAGAGAGAAACCAAAAGAAAAGCCAATGAAACAGGCATGTGCTGCTGTTGGTCAAGCTAGGCTAATGATGGTATATCAGAAATTATTTGCAGAATATAATCAAATCCCGGCACAAATCTTAATGACCAAATATACTATGATAGATGATATCAGTAGGGAAAATGCACAAAATACATTTGAGGAGCTATTTAAAATGGGTGTTATTCCTATTGTTAATGAGAACGATACCGTAGCAACCGATGAAATTGAATTTGGCGATAATGATACCTTATCTGCTATTGTTACAGCCCTCGTTCATGGAGATCTATTAATTTTACTATCAGATATTGATGGATTATATACAGATGACCCACATAAAAATCCGGAGGCTAAGTTTATTGACTATGTTGAAGTAATTGACGACTCCCTGATTGAAATGGGCAAAGGATCTAATTCTTTAGTTGGAACAGGTGGTATGTCCACTAAAATATCTGCTGCAAGAATCGCTACTGATTCCGGTGCAGATATGGTAATTGCTAATGGTGATGATGTTTATGTTATAAATGAAATCATTGAGGGAAATAATGTTGGTACCTTATTTAAAGCCCATAAAGGCAGTGATTTTGTTTTACTTGATTATATTAGCACAAATCAATACCATTAATATTAAGAAATTATAGACTGACATTAGTTTGGATTAACCATAGAAAGGCGAGATAAATGGAGAATTTAAATATAGATAGAATCAATGAATTATATAAAAAATCAAAAGATGCTGGTTTAACCCAGGAAGAACAAAAGGAACAGGCAGAATTAAGAAGTGCATATATTCAGGCAATACGAAATAACTTAAGAGGTACATTAAATAACATATCTTTACTCAATCCAGATGGAACAGTTACTGAATTATCAAAGAAGAAACTTCAGTAAATGATAATCTTTTGCAAATGATGAAATTTATAAAAAATCTTTTATAAATAAAGAGTATTAAATAAATAAAACATCTTTAGAAATTAAGTAACATGTAATTAATAAGGAAAATAATATGGATAAAAAAGAAATCAGATCTTATATTAAAAATAAAAAAGCATTTTTATCAGAGAAAGAAATCAGAGAACTTAGTGACAGTATTAAAAGTAAATTAGAAACAGAGGATACTTATATCAATTGTTCTCATCTGTTTTGTTATGTTTCATTTAATCAGGAGGTTCTTACCACTAATATTATAACAGAAGCCATGGCTAAATCAAAAAAAGTAGCAGTGCCAAAGATTGTTAAGAATGAAATGAAATTCTTCTATATAGAATCATTGGAAGATTTACTGCCTGGTACTCTGGGAATTCTTGAACCTGTTTCTAGTGAAGAGGCCATACCTTCAAACAATAATACGAATCTGATACTCGTACCAGGCCTGGCATTTGACAAAAATAAAAATCGAATTGGTTATGGAAAAGGATATTATGATCAATTTTTTGAAAAATACGCAAAAGTACCAATGACAAAGATAGCATTAGCATATGATTTTCAAGTGTTAGAACAAATACCTCATGAAACATTTGATATAAAAGTAGATAAGGTTCTAACAAATATTGAAATAGTGAAATAATTAAGAGTATATTTGGCATAAAAGAGGAGGGAAATATGAACTATTTGGATGAAATAGGTGCAAAAGCAAAAAAAGCTGCTACAAAACTTAATATCCTGGGTCAAACCCGTAAAAACGAAGGATTAACTGAAGCAGCCAATGCACTAATTGGGAATGAGACAATAATTTTAGAAGCGAATCAGATAGATATTGATAATGCAAGACAGAATGGAATAAAAGAATCCTTAATTGATAGGTTACAACTAAATCATGATCGAATTCTTGGAATGGCACAAGGACTATTAGATATTGTAGCTTTACCAGATCCGGTTGGTGAAGTCCTATCCATGACAAATCGTCCCAATGGTTTAATTATTGGTCAAAAGAGAGTACCAATTGGGGTTGTTGGTATTATTTATGAATCACGTCCTAATGTAACAGCAGATGCATTTGGTTTGTGCTTTAAAACTGGTAATGCAGTTATCCTACGTGGAGTAGATATTATTAAAGCTGCTTTACAAA
This sequence comes from Anaerocolumna sp., assembly GCA_029256035.1. Lineage (GTDB taxonomy): Bacteria > Bacillota > Clostridia > Lachnospirales > Lachnospiraceae > Anaerocolumna. Next base: position 6,998 of record JAQSYR010000065.1, read on the forward strand.
AGTTGGGCTTACCAGAAGATGCAATTCAGCTAATTACAAAAACAGATCGGGAAACTGCGAAAGAAATGATGCGGTTAAATAAGTATATAGATGTTTTAATACCTCGTGGAGGTGCCGGATTAATTCAGACAGTTGTTGACAATAGCACAGTTCCTGTAATTGAAACAGGTACCGGTAACTGTCATGTGTATGTTGATGAATATGCTGACTTTGATATGGCACTGGATATAATTGAAAATGCGACGGATGGAACCTGCAACAGAAGAAGATTTTGGGAAAGAATATTTGGATTCCTTTATTTCCTTAAAAGTTGTAGATTCTATTGAAGACGCCATAGAACATATTAATTTTTACAATACGAAACATTCAGAGTCTATTGTAACCAAAGATTATGACCATGCAATGAAGTTCTTAAATGAAATTGATGCGGCAGCAGTTTATGTAAATGCATCAACAAGATTTACAGATGGCGGAGAATTTGGTTTTGGAGCTGAACTTGGAATCAGTACCCAAAAACTTCATGCCAGAGGCCCTATGGGCTTAGTTGCATTAACTACAACCAAGTATATTATATTTGGTAACGGACAAATTCGTTAATGCACACTTAAGTGATTAGAAAAGAGGAAGAGATGAGTAGTACTTACAATGAAACTAATAACTTTGAAATGATAGATATGGATAAGGAATTAGAAAATTTTTTACAAAGTGATAAAACAGGGGAAGCTCCAACGAAAGAACCTTTAAGACAGTATTATTTTATGAATCGATTAAAACAATGGGTTGCTGCTGAAAATGAAAAAAATCAAAAACCACTTAAGTTTTTAACCCAGACCTTTGGTTGTCAGATGAATGCAAAAGATTCCGAAAAACTTTCAGGAATTTTAGAAACCATTGGATATGTGGAAACCGATACGGAAGAAGACGCTGACTTTGTTGTATATAATACCTGCACAGTACGTGAGAACGCTAATATGAGAGTTTATGGCAGATTAGGCTATTTAAATAGTCTCAAAAGAAAGAATCCTAATCTAAAAATTGCTTTATGTGGCTGTATGATGCAGGAAGATGCCGTAGTTGATAAGATTAAAAAAAGTTATCACTTTGTTGATATTATATTTGGAACACATAATATCTTTAAATTAGCAGAATTAATGTATTCAAGAATTCATTCAAAAAGAATGGTGATTGACATATGGAAAGATACAGATCAAATCGTTGAGGATCTTCCAAGCGAAAGAAAATACAAATTTAAAGCCGGCGTCAATATTATGTATGGCTGTAACAATTTTTGCAGTTATTGTATTGTTCCTTATGTAAGAGGAAGGGAAAGAAGCCGTAATCCAGAAGATATTATGAAAGAAATAAAACATCTGGTAGACCAGGGAGTAGTTGAAGTAATGTTATTGGGACAAAATGTTAATTCCTATGGTAAAACCTTGGAATCTCCCATGACTTTTTCAGAGCTGCTTATGGAAATTGAGAAAATAGAGGGATTAGAGCGAGTACGTTTTATGACGTCTCATCCAAAAGATTTATCCGATTCTCTGATCGAAGTAATGAAGGATTCAAAAAAGATATGTAATCATATTCATTTACCACTACAGTCAGGTAGCACAAAGATACTTGGTATTATGAATCGTAAATACACCAAAGAAGATTACTTAGGATTAGTTGAACGCATTAAATCAGCTATGCCCAATATTTCTCTGACTACAGATATTATTGTTGGATTTCCAGGAGAGACAGAGGAAGACTTTTTAGAAACTCTTGATGTTGTAAGAAAAGCAAGATATGATAGTGCCTATACCTTCCTTTACTCAAAGCGAACAGGAACACCAGCAGCTGCTATGGAAAATCAAATAGAAGAAGATATAGCGAAAGAAAGGTTTAATCGATTGCTAAAGGAAATTCAAGAAATTTCAGCAGAAAGAACTGGTAGGGATAAAGGAACCATTCAAAAGGCATTAGTAGAAGAAGTAAACGGACAGGATAATTCTTTAATGACAGGAAGATTAAGTAATAATGTTCTGGTTCATTTTCCTGGTAATAGTGACTTAATTGGTAAAATTGTAAATGTACATTTAAAAGAAAGTAAAGGATTTTACTATATTGGTGAATTAGTATAATATTATGTGGCT
>JAQSYR010000066.1 GCA_029256035.1 Anaerocolumna sp.
TCAAATGCTTCCGTTTCTTCCTTATAAAAATCAATGCCATCATTGGAATTACTATCTACTGATACATCAGTTACTTCTGATACGTCTGAACTTTCGCCATGAGCTTCAAAAACATCTTTTTCTAATGTATCTGCTAATAAATCCAGTCCACAGCCTTTACATAATGTTTCACTTTCGTCATATTCCATATTACAATTTGGACACCAAGGCATTCTCGTCACCCCTTATAGGTTATAATATATATTATTCAGTAATCTTAAAACAATGATATGCTTTCTTACCTTTTTTTACTAGAAGTGCTCCCTCGGAATCAAAATCACCTGGAGTAAATACTTTATCAATTTCTGTAACCTTTACTTCATTTACTGTAACTCCACCTTGTTCAATAGTTCTTCTTGCATCAGAACGGGAAGTAGCCATTTTGCCATCTACTAAAAGTGTTATTAAATCAATACCTGCTTCAAATCTGTCTGCGGGATAAGTAGTTGTAGGAATATCTTCTGATTTCTTGCCACCACCAAATAAAGCTCTGGCAGCTTCCTGGGCTTTGTTTGCTTCCTCTTCCCCATGAACGATTTTGGTTATTTCATAGGCTAAAACTTCTTTTGCATGATTAATTTCTGCATCTTTTAGTGCACCAAGTCTTCTTACTTCATCCATTGGAAGGAAAGTTAAGAGACCAAGGCATTCTTCCACCTTAACATCTTCAATGTTTCGCCAGTATTGATAAAATTCATAAGGAGAAGTCTTCTTAGGATCTAGCCATACAGCACCCTTCATTGTTTTACCCATTTTAATGCCTTCACTGGTAGTAAGCAGCTTAAAGGTTAATCCAAAAGCAGGTTTTTGTTCTTTTCTACGGATTAAATCAACACCGCCAAGAATATTAGACCATTGATCGTTACCACCTAACTGTAAGTTGCATCCATAAAGTTGATTTAATTTTAAGAAGTCATAGGACTGCATAATCATATAGTTGAATTCGAAGAAGGTTAGTCCCTTTTCCATTCTTTGTTTATAACATTCAGCAGTTAGCATCTTATTAACAGAGAAGTGAACACCAACTTCACGTAAGAATTCAACATAATTTAAATTTAATAACCAGTCAGCATTATTTGCAATAATTGCATTATCATTATCAAAATTAATAAACTTGGAAAGTTGTTCATAAAAACAGTCAGCATTATGTTGAATCGTTTCCTTTGTCATAATTGTTCGCATATCTGATTTACCAGATGGATCTCCAATCATTGTAGTTCCACCACCTAATAAGGCAATTGGTCTGTGACCGGCTCTTTGCATATGCATCATGGCCATTACTGTTAAAAAGTGTCCTGCGGTTAAACTATCTGCTGTTGCATCAAATCCTATATAAAAGGTTACGCGTTCCTTCCCTAATATTTCTCTAATTTCATCTTCGTGGGTTGTCTGTTCAATAAATCCACGCTCTTTTAAAATATCATAAACATTGGTAGACATTTTATTTCCTCCTTCAATAAATTACCTTCTATTATAAATGATAAGTTTTCATTTTTCAACGTAATTATCTGGTGTCAGGCACCCTTACGAAATTCTTACAAAAATTTATCTAATTGTAAGAATTTCGTAAGGGTGCCTGACACCAAAATAAAAATATATCGAATAAATGGATACAAGTATGGAATATAATAGCTTAGATACTTGTATCAATATTTAAATTTAAGATTTCACAGTAATAATGAATGGAGGATACTTATGGAACAAAATCATCAGGAAGAATTAAAGGTTTTATCACGTGCCGATTTTATAAAGCTTGCACGAGATAATTGTTCAAGAAACATAAGCAGTATCAGCAGTGATAAAAATATACCATATCAAAATATTCGCCAGAGCTCACCTGCAAAACGATTATTGATTCGATTTATTTTTGCTCTTTGCATTTTGCTTAGTGTCATAGTCATTGACAAAATAGATGAGCAATTTAACAACAAAGCAAGTCTTGCAATTGAAAAATGGGTTAGTTCCAATCAAAGCATAGAAGAAGCAGAGGCATTTTTTGTTTCCTTATTCGAGAAAATAACGGAAGAGTAATCGAAGAAAAAATTGACGAATAAATCGAAGGTAAATAGAATTACATACGTCTTGCCATTCCTTTCTTTTTCAGTTATAATAATGTAGATATTCACATACAATACAATTTATTACAACACATTATTGACATAATTAAATTATGTAAACTAATGTGTTTTTCTTAAGGAATGGAGAAACTAAAAATGAAAAAATTAGCACTTTCCGATGAAATTTTAATGACCATAGAAAAACCGGCCAGATATATTGGCAATGAGATTAATATTGTTAAAAAAGAATTGGACAAGATAGAAATACGTTTTTGCATGTGCTTTCCAGATGTATACGAGATAGGCATGTCCCATCTTGGAATTCAGATTTTATATGATATGTTTAACCGTCGTGAAGATACCTATTGTGAGAGAGTGTATTCTCCATGGGTGGACCTTGATAAAATAATGAGAGAGAAGAAGATTCCTTTATTTGCTTTAGAATCCCAGGATCCCATTAAGGAATTTGATTTTCTTGGTATAACACTTCAATATGAAATGTGTTATACCAATATTCTTCAGATACTGGAATTATCCCAGATTCCAATTTATGCAAAAGATAGATCAGAAGAGGATCCTTTTGTTTTAGGTGGTGGTCCTTGTACGTATAATCCAGAACCAATTGCTGATTTCTTTGATTTCTTTTACATTGGAGAAGGCGAAGTTATCTATGATGAATTACTGGATTTGTATAAAGAACACAAAAAACAAGGGGGGACTAGACGTGAATTTTTAGAAAAAATCGCAGAATTAGACGGCATTTATGTGCCATCTTTTTATGATATTGAATATAAAGATGATCTAACCATAGCCTCTATCACAAAAAATAATCCTCACGCAAAGGATAGTGTTAAAAGAGTTGTTGAAATGAATATGAGCGAAACCTACTATCCCAAAAATCCGGTAGTTCCCTATATTAAAGCAACTCAGGACCGTGTTGTATTAGAAATACAAAGAGGATGTATTCGCGGCTGTAGATTCTGCCAGGCAGGTATGGTATACCGTCCGACCAGAGAACGTAGCGTTGAGTTCTTAAAAGAATATGCAAAATCAATGTTAAAAGCAACTGGACATGAAGAAATTTCTCTTAGTTCCTTAAGTTCTAGTGATTATTCTGGGTTACAAGAACTGGTATATTACCTCATTGATGAATTTGGAACCAAGGGAGTAAATATATCCCTTCCTTCTCTTAGAATTGATGCCTTTGCATTAGATGTTATGAGTAAAGTTCAGGATGTTAAGAAAAGTAGTCTGACCTTTGCACCAGAAGCAGGTAGCCAAAGATTACGTGACGTTGTCAACAAAGGATTAACCGAAGAGGCTATTTTAAAAGGTGCCTTGGAAGCCTTCCAGAGTGGATGGAACCGTGTAAAATTATACTTTATGATGGGCCTTCCAACAGAAACGGAAGAAGACATTGAAGGTATAGCAATTTTATCTGACAAAATTGCAAGAGAATATTACACAATCCCAAAGGATCAAAGAAATGGAAAAGTAAGTATTGTTTCAAGTACATCATTCTTTGTTCCAAAGCCATTTACCCCATTCCAGTGGGTTAGAATGAACACAACAGAAGAGTATTTATCAAAACAGCACCTGTTAAGAAGTAAAATGAATGAACAATTGAACCGTAAGAGCATTAAATATAACTGGCATGAAGCTGAATTAAGTATTTTGGAAGGTGTATTTGCAAGAGGTGACCGTAAGGTAAGCAAAGTAATTTACGATGCATATAAAGCTGGATGTCTTTATGATTCCTGGTCAGAACATTTTAAATATGATTTATGGATAAAAGCATTTGAAGAAAATGGTCTTTCTATAGCATTCTACACTAGTAGAGAGCGAGAACTTGAGGAAATTCTTCCTTGGGAATTCATTGATGTTGGTGTAACAAAAGAGTTTCTTTGGAGAGAATATTCAAGAGCAAAAGCAGAAAAAGTAACTCCAAATTGCAAACTGGGCTGTGCTAACTGTGGAGCTAAAGTATTTAACGGTGGGGTATGTTTTGATGGAGTATTACAGGAGGTAAGCCAATGAAAACTAGATTAAAATTCACAAAATCCGGCCCCCTAAAATTTATTGGGCATCTGGATGTCATGCGCTATTTTCAAAAAGCCATTCGCCGCGCAGAGCTGGATGTAGAGTATTCACAAGGATATAGTCCTCATCAGTTAATGTCTTTTGCAGCTCCTTTAGGAGTTGGTTTAACCAGCGACGGGGAATATCTGGATGTACAGTTTCATACCTGTGATGCTCCTAAGATTATGGTAGAGAAACTAAACGCAGTTATGGCAGAAGATATTCAGATTGTAGATTTTAAAATATTACCTGATACCAGCAAAAATGCAATGTCAATTGTTGCAGCTGCTGATTATTTAGTATCTATCAAGGATGGATATTCTTTTTTGGAGAAAGAATTATTTGAGATTAAGTTTAAAGAATTTTATCTTCAAAATAGTATTAACATAACTAAGAAAACTAAAAAGTCAGAGAATGAAGTAGATATTAAACCTTTTATATATTCTTACGGCTTTTTACAGAAAGACTTTTTTGATTCCATAGGACAATCTGGCGCCATGAATCAAGACTTTTCCTCTGTAGCAGAGACCTATAAAAATGGAATTCGTGTATTTATGCAGTTAGCTACTGGTAGTGTAAATAATCTAAAACCTGAGTTGGTAATGGAAGCATTTTGTCAGTATGCTGGTATTGAATATAATACATTTGCATATCAGATCCACCGCATGGAAGTATATGCTGCTTGTGGAAATGATTCAGACCAAACATTAGTACCTTTGAATCAGGTGTTATAGAAGTATTTAAAAGATAAATACTTTAATAAATATATAAGCAGCAAAAATTGGAGCGGCCCCTTATGAAAGAAAAATTAATCATTGTAAAACAAAAGAATCAGATTATTACTGCTGTATATGATGGAAATGACATGCTACAGGTAAGCATTGATCACAAAGATGCTTCTTCTATTTTAGGAAATATCTATATTGGAAAGGTGAAAAATATAGTTAAAAATATTAATGCTGCATTTGTAGAAATTTCAGATGGTAAAATGTGCTATCTTTCCATTCCTGAAAATAGAAATCCTATTTATACAAAGCCAAAGAATTCCAACAAGCTTGTAATCGGAGACGAATTATTAGTTCAAATTTCAAAAGAAGATGTTAAGTCAAAAGCGCCTGTTGCAACCTCCAATTTAAATTTTACTGGTAAATATGTAGTATTAATTCATGGAAAATCAACCAATGGTATATCATCTAAAATTGAAGATGAAAGTGAAAGAAAACGGTTAAAAGGTATATTACAGGAATTTAAAAGTGATAGCTATGGATTTGTTGTTCGAACCAATTCAGTGAATCAGCCTAAAGAGCAGATTCAAGATGAAATTAAAAGCCTGATTCAAAATTATGAAGAAATCATAACCCGAGGGGTTCATAAGTCAACATTTTCATTGATTTATAAAACTCTTCCAGGGTATTTAAGCAGTATTAGGGACAGCTACTCCAATAAGATAGAAGAAATCCTTATAGAGGATAAAGAAATCTATGAAACGGTTTATGATTTTTTATCACATTATCAAAAAGAAGATCTGCCAAAGCTTCATTATCATGAAGATAAATTAATTACCCTTAGTAATCTCTACAGTGTTACTACAAAGCTTGAAAATGCCCTTCGGGAAAAGGTATGGTTAAAATGTGGTGGCACTATAATTATACAACCTACGGAAGCTTTAACGGTTATCGATGTAAATACTGGGAAAGCTATTAGTGGTAAAAAAGAAGTCCAGGAAACTTTTTTTATAGTTAATTTAGAAGCAGCTTATGAAATAGCCAAACAGATTCGACTACGAAATCTATCGGGAATTATTATCATAGATTTTATTGATATGGAACAGGAAAACCATAAACATATACTTATGAAAAAATTAGAGGAATTATTTCGACTAGACCCAATCAAAACCACCTTAGTTGATATGACAGCTTTGAATTTAGTTGAAGTAACCAGAAAAAAAGTAAAAAAACCTATTTATGAACAAATTAATTCTAAGGATAGTGATACAGAATGATAAAGACCAATGCAATGCGTTTGCTGGATCAGGTGAAAATAGAATATCAGACTATAGAATACCAGGTAGATGAAGATAATCTGGCCGGAGAACATGTGGCTTCACAAATTGGGGTACCTTTAGAACAGGTATTTAAAACTTTAGTTGCAAAAGGTGAGAAAAAGGGAATTATGGTATTTTGCATTCCAGTAAATACAGAACTAAATCTTAAGAAAGCCGCAACAGTAACTGGAGATAAAAAGATTGAACTGGTACATGTAAAAGATCTGCTTGGACTAACCGGTTATATTCGGGGTGGATGTTCACCCATAGGTATGAAGAAAAAATATCCAACCTATATGGACGAGACAGCAATTTTATTTGATACCATAGCTGTAAGTGCAGGAGTGCGTGGATGCCAGTTGATTCTTAACCCAGAGGACTTAGCAGATTATGTTGGCGCAAGTTTATGTGATTTAACCAATTGATTTAACCAATTGATTAAGTGAAGAATGAAATTTCTCGAAGATTGCAGTAAAATTGCATGAATATGAAAAAAACATTGACAAATACTACCGTATATGCTAATATACTTTAGTGTGCCGCACAACGAGGTCTAAAGTTCTGTCTTTTTATGAAAAAATAGCAGACACCATAGTTGGCGAGTAATGATAATAGGAGGTGCCATATGTACGCAATTATAGCAACAGGTGGTAAACAGTACAAAGTAGCCGAAGGCGATATCATTAAGTAGCAAATGCAACCGTATCTGCAACCGTTGTTGAAGAAGGCAAAAACAAAAAAGTTATTGTCTACAGATACAAGAGAAAAACCGGATACCACAAGAAAAACGGTCACAGACAACCATATACTAAAGTTAAAATTGAAAAAATTAATGCATAATACCAAAAGGTAATCGCTATGATTAAAGTATGGGTTTATCGCAATGAAGATGGTAAGATGAATGGTTTTAAATGCTCCGGACATGCCGGTTTTGCAGAAAGCGGACAGGATATTATATGTTCTGCCGTGTCAGCCTTAGTCATCAACGCCATGAATTCTATAGAGAGTTTTACCTCTGATACCTTTAATTATAAGGAGAATGAGAAAACAGGATTAATAGATTTCAAAATAATTTCAGAACTTAGTAATGAGTCAAGTTTATTGTTAAATTCTTTATTGCTTGGATTAAAAGGCATTGAAGAAGATTATGGACAGGAATACATTAAATTTGATTGGGTGCTAAAAGAGCAGATGGACAGTTCGTTTTAGCTGGTAACATTCTTTACAGACAACGCGGAACTAAAATTCATCCAGGAACTAACGTTGGACGCGGCGGAGATGATACATTATTCGCTTTAGTTGACGGTGTTCTTCGTTTCGAAAGAAAAGGAAGAGATAAGAAGCAAGCTTCTGTATATCCAGTTGAATCTAAATAGTTTATGTTGACGCAAACCCCAAATTCCTGATGATTTCATGAATTTGGGGTTTATTTTCGTTAATACTAGTATTACAATATATAAATATTACTATAATAAATATTTCAATATAATAAAATAGAAACAGAGGTGAGACCAATTGTTTGCAGATAGTGCTAAAATATATATACGTTCTGGTAAAGGTGGTGACGGTCACGTAAGTTTTCGTAGAGAACTTTTTGTTGCCGCTGGAGGTCCAAACGGTGGAGATGGCGGAAGAGGCGGAGATTTAATTTTTGAAGTAGATGAAGGAATTAATACGTTATCCGATTTTCGCTTTGTAAAGAAGTATTGTGCCGGAGATGGAGAAAATGGAAGTCAAAGCAATCGAACCGGTAAAGATGGTGAAGATTTAGTAATTAAAGTGCCAGAAGGTACCGTAATTGCAGGTTCCTAAATACGCTCAGCCAGGACAAGCTTTCAAAGAGCTCAATGTTACTTTAGAGTTAAAAGTTATCGCTGATGTTGGTTTAGTTGGCTTTCCCAATGTAGGCAAATCTACTTTATTATCCAGAGTTACCAACGCAAAGCCTAAAATTGCAAATTATCATTTTACTACCTTAAATCCTAACTTAGGGGTAGTTGATTTAGATGGTGCAGATGGTTTTGTTATTGCTGATATTCCAGGACTGATTGAAGGAGCTTCTCAAGGAATTGGTTTAGGACATGAATTCTTAAAGCATATTGAACGAACCAAAGTTATTATACACATGGTAGATGCTGCTTCCACAGAAGGAAGAGACCCTATAGAAGATATTAATACCATTAACGCTGAGCTTTCTGCTTATAATGAGGAAATTGCCAAAAGACCTCAGGTAATAGCAGCAAATAAAATGGATGTTTTATATGGGGAAGAGGAAGAAGAAGCTATCAATAAAATAAGAGAAGCATTTGAACCAAATGGAATCAAGGTATTTCCTATCTCTGCAGTTAGTGGTAAAGGTGTAAAAGAACTTTTATATTATGTAAGAGAATTATTAGATACCATTGATGATACTCCAGTTATGTTTGAACCAGAATTTATTCCGGGAGAACATAGTTTTGCTAATGATCCATATACTGTGGAACAGGAAGAAGAGCATGTATTTGTTGTGGAAGGCCCAAGAATCGAAAGAATGCTTGGTTATACTAACCTGGATTCTGAAAAAGGTTTTGAATTCTTCCAGCGTTTCTTAAAAGAATCCGGTATTTTGGAAGAATTAGAAACCAAAGGTATTCAAGAAGGAGATACAGTTCGTATGTATGGTCTCCATTTTGATTATTATAAATAAAGGAGATAAGTTAAATGACAAGTAAACAAAGAGCTTATTTAAGAGGTTTAGCTATGACCATTGATCCAATTTATCAGGTAGGCAAGTCCAGTATAAGTCCAGAACTTACCAAAGGAATTGATGAAGCATTAGAAGCCAGGGAATTAATTAAGGTCAACGTATTAAAAAACTGTATGGATGACCCAAATGAAATAGCTCAGATTATTGCGGAACGAACCCATTCACAGGTAGTTCAGGTAATTGGTAAAAAGCTTATATTCTATCGTGAATCAAAAGATAAGAAGAAAATACAATTACCAACTGAGAAAAAGAAAAAATAACAAGAGGATAAAAAGAATGAGTAAGATAGGAATCATGGGTGGAACATTTAATCCGATTCACCTTGCACATTTAATTATGGCAGAACATGCTTATGAACAATTTGCTCTTGATAAGATTTTATTCATGCCTTCTAAGAATCCGCCTCATAAGCCTCAAAAAGATATACTACCTGATTCATTGCGAAGCAGAATGGTTCAGCTGGCGATTGAAGGAAACACCCATTTTGAATTCTCTGGCCTGGAATTAGACCGGGAAGGCATTACCTATACCTTTGAGACATTAGAAGAACTGAAGGAAAAACATTCAGAAAATGAATATTATTTTATACTTGGGGCAGATTCTCTATTTGCCATTGAGCAATGGAGGAATCCGGAAAGGATATTGGAATTATCTCATATTATTGCAGCTGTCAGAGACCATCTGACAGAAGATAAAATGTTAGAACAAATTGCCTATCTTACAGAGAAATTTTCTGCTAAAATACATTTGCTTGAAACCCCCAATATGGACATTTCATCTCAAATGCTGCGTGAAAAAATAAAATTAGGACAATCCATCCGTTATTATGTTCCAAATAAAGTAGAACAATATATTTTAGAGCATAAATTATATAAAGATTAATACTTTCTATGTATCGAAATGGTTTTGCAAAGGAGATACTTATGAAAAATGATTTATTAGCTATAAAAAAAAGCCTGTCTACCATACTGCCTGAAAAAAGATTTTATCATACCTTAGGCGTGGAAGCAGTAAGTTTTTCACTGGCTGCAAGATATGAAAGTAATACGAATCAGGCGGCACTTGCCGGTTTGTTACATGATCTGGCCAGATGTTTTCCTGACCCAGAACTGTTGAAACAGTGTGATGCCTATCATTTGCCGGTCTCTGAGGTAGAAAGAAGAAATCCATATTTACTTCATGGTAAGTTAGGTGCTTATCAGGCAAAGGAAGTCTATGGAATTACAGATAGTAATATGTTATCTGCCATAGCTTATCATACAACTGGCAAACCGGATATGAATCTGCTGGAGAAAATCATATTTACTGCAGATTATATTGAGCCAAACCGCTCGGGTAAACACATTCCTGATTTAGATGAAATTCGTAGCTTGGCATTTCATGATATAGATCAGGCTGTCTATCGAATACTAGATAATACATTAAAATATCTGGAATCCGGAACACAGGAAATAGATCCTTTAACGAAAGAAGCTTATAACTTTTATAAACAAAAAATTAATCCAGGTAGTTGTTAAAACTTTGGTTCTACCCAATTACCTAAAAATAAAATAACCTGAAAGGGGAATTAAATGAAAAATACAGACAAAGATATATCAAAAAAAATGGCTAATTTAGCTTATGAGGCGTTAGATGATAAGAAAGCTGAAGATATTAGAGTAATAGAGATTGGTGAAATATCAGTAATTGCTGATTATTTTGTAATTGCCAATGGTACCAATGCATCTCAGGTACAAGCGTTAGTAGATAATGTACAGGATATGCTCGGACGAAATGGTTTTGAACCAAAAAGAATTGAGGGATTACGTTCTGCAAGCTGGGTACTATTAGATTACGGCGATGTAGTGGTTCATGTTTTCTCCAAAGATGACAGATTATTCTATGATTTAGAAAGAATCTGGAGAGATGGTAAAGTAATTGCGAAAGAACAATTAAATGTATAATATAAGTCCCGCCAAAGATAACAACTTCCTTGGCGGGTTTTTCTATGTAAGGGCATTCCTTAATGAAATAAGCGGAAGAGTCCGATTACTTTGCCCAATATATTCAACTCTGTAACAATGATTGGATCCATTGTATCATTCTCCGGTTGTAATCTATAGTAGCCTTTCTCCTTATAAAATGTCTTAACAGTAACAGAATCCTCTATTAAGGCAACTACAATTTCTCCGTTGGAAGCAGTAGACTGTTTTTGAACAAGTATCTTATCCCCATCAAAAATACCTGCATTAATCATGCTCTGACCTTTTACTTTTAACATAAATGTTTCTTCGTTAGGCATATATTCTGCAGGAACAGGAAAATAGCCTTCAATATTCTCAACAGCAAGAATTGGTTGCCCTGCCGTAATAGTACCTACAATTGGTACGCTAACAAGTTCCCTTCTAGTTACATTAAATTCTTCATCCACGATTTCAATGGCACGGGGCTTGGAAGGATCTCTTCTGATATAACCGTTTTTCTCAAGTGTTTCTAAATGTGAGTGAACAGAAGATGTAGATTTTAATTTTACTGCCTCACAAATTTCTCTAACTGCAGGCGGATATCCTTTGGTTAAAATCTGTGATTTCAAATATTCTAAGATTTCACGTTGTTTCGCACTAATCTTACCATAACTCATTATTTGACCTCCAGTCAGAATGGAGGATTTTATTATGAGTAAAATGTTCTATAACAAAAGAAGAAACTATCATAATCATTTATTATTCACTGTAATCGAAAGAAAACCGGCAGTATTTATAACCGGTACTATTATCCTTACGATTATGATACTTGCTATGGGAATATTATCTACGAATGTTAGTGCCAAGAAGATACCATTTAGAGAAAAAACTGTAGTAAGTGTTAAGATAGAAGAAGGAGATACCCTTTGGAGTATTGCCAGCCAATACATAACGGAAGAATATCAAGATATGAATACCTATATTAAGGAAATCAAAAAAACCAATGGTTTATTTGAAGATACCATTCATGAAGGTAAGTATATCATTGTGCCATATTTTAAGACCAAGGAAGTTGCAACCAGCTCCTGGTAGAATTACTATTAAATTAACATAAATATTAAAATATATTTTTCATTACAAATATAATAGTTCAACTTAGAGGAAAGATTGTGCAACAGCATAATCTTTCT
>JAQSYR010000257.1 GCA_029256035.1 Anaerocolumna sp.
AAATGTGATAAAGAATGTCCAATGAATATTCAAATATCCCAGAAAGAAAAAATTTCTGATTTACAATGTATCAGCTGCTATGAATGTACTTCAGAACGCCAATGCCCAGTTACTGATACAATAAATTTGAAAACAATTTCTATAGTAAATAATCAGCAACTTAAGATTTCTAATTCTTATCCAGATAATAAGGAGGCAGTAGAATGAAAATAAAGATGCATATAATTGCAATTAGTGTTTTTGTTATACTATTTGGAGGCATGGGAATTGCCATGGCTACTGGTACTTGGTCAACATCTTCCGATAAAGTTCCTGCTACATATAAAGATGGTGCATTTGCAGGGGAATATAACCCGGAAGATATACGTGGTTCTTATACTTTTGAAGAAGTATCAACTCTAAGAATCTTCCAATTGCATTAGATGATGTTTATCTTCCTGAGCCTGCGATAGATATAATTATCAATGAAAATAGTGAGTTAACGAAAGAACAGCTGGATTATTTGTCAACCCATGGAGTTGAAATGAAGGAAGTGACAAATGATTTATTGGCGTCGGAAGAAGAGGCTGAGGATGAAGAGGCTGAGGATGAAGAGACTGAGGATGAAGAGGCTGAGGATGAAGCATTGGTAAAAGGCTCTACAACTTTTCAACAAGTTTTAGATAGCGGTATATCAAAGGAGCAAATTGAAACTATAATTGGAGGAAATTTGCCGCCTACAAATCAAACCGTTAAAGATTATTGTCTGGCAAGTGGACTTTCTTTTTCCGAAATTAAAGAGCAAATTAATAGTTTAAGGTACTAAGTCAGGCGTAATGAATACTTTGACAAATTATTGGTAATTATGATATATTGCATGTAAGAAATTCGAAAATCTTCAGATAGGATTCGATATGTAACTATTATAATTTACGGGAAGGTGATAATTTGAGTCAAAATTATAAAGAGAGTTCAATCAGACAATTTAATCTAAATGGAACATATAGAACGTTTGGCAGATTGGAAAAATAACAGTAATGGTGCAGAGATACCTTTTAAACCGGCACGGGTTATTTTGCAGGATTTCACCGGAGTTCCTGCTGTAGTTGATCTTGCTTCTATGCGGTCGGCTTTAGCAGACGCGGTAAAGCTATCAAAAAGAGATGCAGATGCCTTAAGCGATATGGATCAATTACTAAACCAGATTAATCCAGAAGTAGATGTTGACCTTGTCATTGACCATTCTGTTCAAGTTGATTGTTATGGTAATGCAGATGCATTACTTGATAATATGAAATTGGAATTTGATCGTAATATAGAACGCTATGAGTTTTTAAACTGGGCAAGAAACTCCTTTGAAAATTTTCACGTTGTGCCTCCGGCTACTGGAATCGTCCATCAGGTAAATCTTGAGTATTTAGCCAAAGTTGTAATAACAAAAGAAGAAAATAACAAAACTATAGTTTATCCTGATACATTAGTGGGAACGGATTCCCATACTACAATGATAAATGGGTTAGGAGTTCTAGGATGGGGTGTAGGTGGCATTGAGGCAGAAGCCGGAATGTTAGGACAGCCATCTTATTTCCCGGTTCCTGAAGTGATAGGAGTACATCTTACCGGAGAATTGCCAGTAGGTGCTACAGCAACAGATTTGGCACTTAGAGTTACGAATCTTTTACGGTTACGAGGTGTGGTTGGTAAATTTGTAGAATTCTATGGAAGGGGAGTGGCAGGATTATCACTGGCTGACAGGGCTACGGTTGCCAATATGGCGCCGGAATATGGTGCGACCTGCGGATTTTTTCCTGTTGATAAAGAAACCTTAGATTATATGAAATTATCAGGACGGGAACCCGAACAGATTGCACTAGTTAAGAAATATTTAACTGAGAATGCCATGTTCTATCAGGAAAATGATGAGGAACCTTTCTTTACAGATATGATTGAACTTGATTTAAATACAGTCCTGCCAGCTTTATCAGGGCCAAAAAGACCGCAGGATCTAATACCATTAACAAAGATGAAGCAGTCATTTGTGGATTCTGTGACTTCACCATTAGGTAATCAGGGACATGGACTTAATCAGGGAACCTTAAACAAACATGCCCAGATAACTTTCTCAGATGGGGAAAAGGGCTTTATGAAATCGGGTGCTATAGCAATAGCTGCTATTACCTCCTGTACAAATACATCCAATCCGTCCGTTATGTTAGGCGCCGGATTGCTTGCTAAGAAAGCAGTGGAAAAGGGATTAAAAGTACCTGCCCATGTTAAAACTTCACTGACGCCTGGATCCAAAGTAGTGTCCGGTTATCTGGAAGATGCAGGCTTACAAAAGTATTTAGATGAATTAGGTTTTCAAATTGTAGGATATGGATGCGCCACTTGTATTGGCAATTCTGGTCCTTTATTACCAGAGGTTTCATCTGCAATTACTGGGAATGAATTACTGGTAGCATCTGTTTTATCTGGCAACCGAAACTTTGAAGGCCGAATACATCCACTGGTAGGATGGAAATCCTGTCTACCTTAAGGATATCTGGCCAAGTCCAAGAGAAGTAAATGAAATGATACAAGAATATGTGAAACCAGATTTATTCCAAAGAGAGTACGCTACCGTTTATGACAAAAATAATATGTGGAATTCTATTGATGTAAAAAGCAGTAAATTATATGAATTTAAGGATACGTCAACTTATATTCAGAATCCCCCATTTTTTACGGAAATAACCAATGAACCAACTGCAATGGTTTCCTTAAATAATCTTCGTATAGTTGCCAAATTTGGAGATTCTATTACTACGGATCATATTTCCCCAGCTGGTGCAATTGGAAAGCATACTCCTGCAGGGCAATATTTAACAGCTCAAGGGGTATCTTATGAAGATTTTAATACCTATGGTTCTAGAAGAGGCAACCACCAAGTTATGATGAGAGGTACATTTGCTAATATTAGAATCCGCAACCAAATTACACCAGAAAAAGAAGGAGGCTATACTGTTTATTGGCCAACCAAAGAAGTAATGACAATATACGATGCTTGTATGAAATATAAGGAGAATAATATTGGTTTGGTAGTTTTAGCTGGAAAGGATTATGGAATGGGTTCCTCAAGAGATTGGGCGGCCAAAGGTCCGAATTTATTAGGTATCAAAGCAGTAATAGCGGAAAGTTTTGAAAGAATTCACCGCTCTAACCTTGTTATGATGGGTATTTTACCTCTTCAATTTTTGGAGGGTCAATCAGCTGGA
>JAQSYR010000067.1 GCA_029256035.1 Anaerocolumna sp.
TACTGTTTTCCATCACGGGTCACAATTTTTTTTATTCCAATATTTACAGGTTTTCTAAATATACTATCAAAAAATGGTTTTAACTCCTTCAATATAACAGCCATCTGACTTTCCACGCAAACAGAAGATTGAATTAACTGTTCAGCCAAGGTTTTTAAAATGAGGTTATACTGTAAAAGCAAATTATTGTACTTTTTCTTATCTACAATTTGTTTCATGTACAAAAAAATGATAGAAGAAGTACAAATGGCCAAAGCGAAAATAAATATCCATAGCCCCAATTCTCCAAATATAAAACTAAAATCCAACACAACTTGAATCTTTGATATTTTTACATCTAATACCAGCCATAGAAAAGAGATAATCGTCATAATTCCAGAAACTGCCTATTCTAATCCTTAATTTATCTAAAAACCACATTAATCTGTAAGTTGATATGTACCTCACTCTAAGTTCGCGTTTTAGTTATAGGCACTCCGCCAGAATATTTATCCATTAAATATTTTTCATGGAAGCCAAAAGATATGCATCCATATTCTGATCTTTAAAATACAAATCTTCCGACCTCATATCTTTATATTTATCAAGTCTTGTTGTATCATTTCCCAAAAGAATATACTTACGTTGCTTAAAATAATATAGCTTACTTTCACATGAAAATAATGGTGTATGAAACTTATTGTAAACAAAAAAATCTACATCACTGCATTCCAACACCTGCTTAATATCTGGAATTTTATCAAATACTTTATCAAATAACCGAAATACACACCAGTAATCATTCACATTTGGCTCCACTCTGGATGTCCATGATGAATAGTGCTTTATTTTTTGTACTGCAACGTATTTGCAATCGCAATCGTGAAAGACTTCTTCTGACATTATCTTTTTCCAATCGGCAGTATAATCTTTTCCAACTGTTTTCAATTGAAATACAACTATATCCCCAGGTTGAAATATTACATTCATATTGACGTCCATGGTAATTTTCTTTTGTTCTGGTTGTGGTGATAATAACTTAGCCTCAAATTTTTGTAATGCTATTTTTCTGGCATTTAAAGTTTTTATTCCTTCTTCCTTCCAAATATCTAAACCATAATTCGAGTGCAACATTTCCAATACCTGTAACTTAATATTCTCTGTCAATATACCTTTTTTCCACATGAAATCAGATAAAGAATACATATAATCACACCAGATTTCTTCATCGCTTTCATCCGCAATTTCAGCTCTAATATATTTTTCAATTTTATCAAGTGCTGTCTGTATGTCATTATAAAAGAATGCTGCACGATATTCACCTATTAAATCTTGTGCCATATCATTCGCAGTTACACTTACATCCCATGTTCCCATTCAAACTCTCCCCCAATTTTATCACATAAACTGAACTATAAATTTTTACTTATACCTACAAAAACCTGATGTTTAGCAACTGTCAGTTATCTGCCAAAGTCAATTTATATTAAAATTTAACCACACTATAAGTTTATTTGACTAATAATGGGGATTCGCAAATTTCACTGCCTATGGCAAATATTGAAAACAAGCCAATTAAAATGGACTTCCCATTGTTATTATCTGTATCTCAACTTCATCCCATTGTATTCTCACAACGAATTTTAATTATTTCTACTATTCATCAAATACACACTATATAATATTTATTATAGTATCATATTTTACAAATTTCCACAAGAATATTTACAATATTAACTAATACTTATAATTACATCAAGTTTTTTCTAATCGATGCTTAATATTCAAAAATATCTTGATAATCTATCAATATTTCGATATAATATCGATATGAGGAGGTGAATCCCATGCCATCAATCAGACCAAGTTCTGACCTACGTAATTCCTACAGCCAGATCTCCGAATACTGCCATACCCACTCCGAACCTGTTTACATCACCAAGAACGGGAAAGGTGATCTCGTAGTATTGGATATTGAAACCTATGAAAAGCTCGTAGGCCGCTTTGAGTTAACCACACTTCTAGACCAAGGCCTAGAAGATGTAAAACAAAAGAACTATAAAAATGCAGATGAATTCTTTAATGAATTGGAAGGAAGGTACAAAGATGTCAAGCTATAATGTCGTTATTACGGAAGCAGCACAGCGCGACTTGCTTGACATCTTTGACTATATCGCATTTGAATTGCATGAGCCGAATTTAGCAAGCCGCCTGCTGTCCAAAATTAAAACTAAGGTTAAATCCTTAGAAGAAATTCCGGAACGGAATAATATGATTTTTGAACCGAAATATGAAGCACAAAAGATTAGATGGTGCCCGTTAGATAACTTTATCATCTTCTATCAGGTATCAGATGTACAAAATCTAGTTTATGTCATCCGAGTTCTGTACAAAAAAAGAAACTGGGAGCCTTTATTAACCCCCAGTTAGTATCTTTCTAAAAATCCTTTATTTAATAATTCCTATTTCTTCTCAAACTGTCTTCCCTCATGATCCGTAAAGTAATCACCCGTATGAATCAGCTGAGAAATTGGTACTATTTCATAACCCTTTTTCTGTAATCCTGTAATAATTGATTCTAAAGCATCTTTGGTAAACTTTGCACCGTTGTGCATTAGAATAATAGAACCATTTCCAAGATGTTTATGGTTTACCACAGTTTTAACGATGGAATCCACTCCGTAATCTTTCCAATCTAAACTGTCAATATCCCATTGTATGCAGTGATAACCAGCCTCATTGGTCGCTTCTACCACAGTATTATTATAGTCTCCATAGGGTGGCCGGAATAAATTCATCTCCAATCCCGTAAGTTCCTTTATTTTTTTATGTACCTTCATGATTTCTTCTATATTTTGCTCTTTTGATAACTGCGACATATGTTTATGGTTCTCGCTATGATTGCCTAGGTCGTGACCTGCTGCGGCTATTGCTTTTACATCCTCTGGGAATTTTTCAACCCAGCCCCCTGTCATAAAGAAGGTTACTTTGACATTATGTTTTGCCAATATTTCCAGTATATCTGTGGTGTCCTCATTCCCCCATGCAGCATCAAAACTTAATGCAACTTTCTTCTCGTCTTCATCTACACAATAGATAGGTAATTTTTTTGTATTGGCTGAATTTGTAACGGAGACCGCCATTGGCAATACTTTAAAACCAACAGCACATATTACAAGAAATGAGAGTACTACAATTCCGGTTCTGATAAAAAATCCAACTTTATCTCGAGAAGATTGGTGCGTTTCTTCAGGAACTTTTTTCTTTCCCATTACTTCACCTTTATTTATATTGTCTCTATTAGTATATTTTTGAGACTACCTATCTATTACTAAAAAGCAGAATGATAATTAATCCATTTCCTTCGTTGCTAATACTTTATGAATAGACTCCATTAATTTATCATTTTGAAAGGGCTTTACAATAAAGTCACTGGCACCTGAACTTATTGCTTCTATTACCATATAATCCTGCCCCATGGCGGAAAGCATAATAATTTTAGCTTTAGGATCTAATGTTTTTATGACTTTTACTGCTTCAACTCCATTAAGTTCTGGCATTGTAATATCCATGATAACTAAGTCTGGCACGAATTTCTGGTATTGATCAATTGCTTCTTTTCCATTGCTTGCTTCTCCTATAATTACATGACCCATGTTTTCCAGCGCGTCTCTTTCAATTTTTCTCATAAATGCAGAATCATCTACTAATAATATATTTGCCATATTTATTTTCTCCTAGTTTTCAACTATTTATCAATATATCTATATTTTCATTATATAATTTGCCTAAATCTCAAAATCTCTATATCTTATATCCAGGATATTTTGATGTTCAAAGTAATTATAGGTCTCATCCCTTACAATTTCAATATAAATTTGTTTTTATTTAATTCATCAACATTTTGGTATATAGTTTATTCATATTTCATTTTCATTTGGTACTTTTTGTGATATACTACAGTTAAGAGTGCGCTGTAAAAGTAGGCAAAATGTGCCTTGATGAATAACGTTGTTATTCACTTTTATATATAAAGTTAGACTTTTGACCCCAACATCATCATATTAGTAAAAAGTATAGACTTAATAAAGTATAACCTTAGTAAAGTATAACCTTAAGAGCAAATAAATCCATTTTCTCAAAAAATGATTTGAACATTATTTGTGCACATCTCACAAAATGAACTTGTGAAAATAGGTTATAATCGATAAATTCACTCATATGTATTGACAGCCTAAAACGGGTATGATAACATGAGTTTAATTCCTAATTTAAACTTAGTTTTATACTTTATTAATATCATAGTTATGGATTGTTACTGGTAAGCAGGCGAAACCAAATTTATGAGAGTACAAATTTATCGTGCTCTTGTTTTTTGGTTTTTTTTATTTTAAGTAATAAAGGAGGAAGCTATATGGATATTGTCAAGGTTATTAATAACAATATAGTAAGCTCAATAGATGCTGAAGGCAATGAACTTGTTGTTATGGGCCGTGGTCTAGGATTTCAATATAAACCTGGTCAGACTATTGACGAAACCAAGGTAGAGAAAATATTCCGTATGGATAATAATGGGCAAACCAGACAGTTAGGAGATTTACTGGCTGATGTTCCATTAGAACATATTCAGCTTGCCAATGCAATTATCAAGGATGCCAGAGATATGATAGATAAGAAAATGAATAAGAATCTTTATATCACTTTAATTGATCATATCAGTTATGCAATTGAGCGTTGTAAACAGGGTATTCTTTTTACGAATCCATTACTTTGGGAAATAAAGAGGTTTTATCCGCAGGAATATAATGCAGGTGTTAATGCTGTCAATAAAATCAATACAGAGCTTGGTATTCAATTAACAGAAGATGAAGCTGCTTCCATCACCATGCATTTTGTCAACGCGGAATTGGGAACAGATATGCCTCATACCTTAGATGTCACTAAAATAATACAAAACATATTAAAGATTGTAAAAGATCATTTTACAGTCAAAATAGATGACACATCCATTAGTTATGAGAGATTTCTGACACATTTAAAATTCTTTGCGCAACGAATTGTTACCAATAACATAATTTATGAGACAGATATGGAATTGAATGCGATTATTAAGCAACAATATCCATATGAATATAAATGCGCTGAAAAAATAAGAATATATGTTGAATCAGAATTTCATGTAAACGTTCCAGAGGAAGAAATGACTTATTTAACTTTGCATGCCAGAAGAATAACCTTTCCTGGAAACAACAACCAATAAAAAGGAGAATGAAAATGAAAAAATTTACTTATGTAATCAATGACGAATTAGGAATTCATGCAAGACCAGCAGGCTTACTTGTAAAAGAATCTGCTAAATTCACTTCTAATATTACTCTTAAATCTGGAGATAAATCTGGAGATGCTAAGAGAATTTTTGGTGTTATGGGAATGGGAATTAAGAAAGGAAATGAAGTAACCGTTGAAGCTGATGGTGCAGATGAAGACGCAGCAATTGCAGCATTGGAAGAATTCTTTAAGAATAACTTATAGAGGTAAGATTATGATAACGCTACATGGAAAAAGTGTTTTTGGAGATATCTGCATTGGAGGTATTTCTTTCTACAAAAGAAAAGAAAGAATAATTAAACGATACCGTATTGATGATGTGGATCAGGAAGTAAAGCGTTTTCAAGACGCTAAAACCAAAGGTATAGCTCAACTTCAAGATTTGTATGCAAAGGCATTACATGATGTAGGTGAGGCAAATGCTGCAATATTTGAAATTCATCAGATGATGTTGGATGATTTAGATTATCTTGAATCCGTGACTAATATTATTACTTCCCAACTAGTAAATGCCGAATATGCCATTGGTGTAACTGCTGATAATTTTTCTGCTATGTTCTCAGCTATGGATGATGCCTATATGCAAGGCAGAGCTGCTGATGTGAAAGATGTATCTGAGCGCTTATTGACAATTTTAGATGGTTCCGATAGCGATATTGCTGACTCAGATCAGTCCAACATGGCTAACCCTTATATTTTAGCTTCTGATGATTTGGTACCTAGTGAAACCGTCCAGCTTGATAAAAGCAAAGTGTTAGGCTTTATCATGCAGAAAGGTTCTGCTAATTCCCACACCTCTATCTTAGCTAGAAGTATGGGAATTCCTGCAATCGTAGCTTTGGGTGATGATCTTAAATCTGATTTTGATGGAAAACTGGCTATTGTAGATGGTTTTACAGGAACTGTATACATAGATCCTGATGAAGAAACATTAAGACTAATGAAACAAAAGCAAGCGGAATCAAATGAAAGAAAGCAACTTCTGAAACAATTAAAAGGGAAAGAAAGTGTAACCCTTGACGGTAGAAAAGTAAAGATTTATGCTAATATAGGTAATACCAGCGATGTTGGTACTGTATTATCCAATGATGCAGAAGGAATTGGTCTGTTTAGAAGTGAATTCCTTTATCTTGAAAACAATGATTTCCCTACTGAAGAACAGCAGTTTCTAGCTTATAAACAGGTTGCTGAAAATATGGCTGGTAGAAAAGTAATTATACGAACTTTGGATATTGGTGCAGATAAACAAGCGGATTATTTTAATCTGGATAAAGAAGAGAATCCTGCACTAGGTTACCGTGCAATACGAATTTGTCTTACCCAGCCTGAAATATTTAAAACTCAACTTCGTGCACTTTATAGAGCTGCTTTGTATGGCAATATCTCCATTATGTTTCCAATGATAATATCTATTGAGGAAATTCATCAAATTAAAGAAATTATCAAAGAAGTTCAAAATGAACTAACCATGAACGGAATTCCTTTTAAAGCAGATGTAGAAACAGGTATTATGATTGAGACCCCTGCTTCTGCACTAGTTAGTGAAGATTTAGCAAAAGAAGTTGATTTCTTTAGTGTAGGAACTAACGATTTAACGCAATATACCTTGGCAATTGACCGTCAAAACCAAAAGCTGGATCCATTTTATCAGTCTCATCATAAAGCCATTTTAAAATTAATAAAAATGGCAGCTGATAGTGCTCATGCAGAAGGTAAATGGATTGGCATCTGTGGTGAACTTGGAGCGGATACTTCAGGTAAGAGATATTGACTTGTCAATATAAAGTATGTAATCTATACTATTTCTTTTTGTTTCACCAATAAGATTCGGGTATCAAAAGTCATTTGAATGGTAAAGTTATGAATAACTGCCAGGAGGTAATTGTAAATGGCAAGTAAATATGATGAGTTAGCAAAAATTATTATCCAGAATATTGGTGGAAAAGATAAT
>JAQSYR010000068.1 GCA_029256035.1 Anaerocolumna sp.
GGTTACAAGACTTGATTCTACCC
Source organism: Anaerocolumna sp. (assembly GCA_029256035.1). Taxonomy (GTDB): domain Bacteria; phylum Bacillota; class Clostridia; order Lachnospirales; family Lachnospiraceae; genus Anaerocolumna. Next base: position 24 of record JAQSYR010000068.1, read on the forward strand.
CTTTGCCAGCAGCAGATGAAACATTTTTAATGGATTCTGCATCAAAATACTCAACGGTTACCAAAGAGTTGGCCATTTCAATATAAGTGGCATTCATCTTAACCTCTTGGGCAAGTGCAGCCTTCTCTTTTTCAGCAGGATCTGTGATTTCCTTAAGTGCATTTTCTATATCAGCATTATAAGCTAAATCAAGCCCTGTCTTCCATGTGTAGCCGGTTCTCTTATCTTCAATTGCCAAAACATCCCTATCCTCACGGTAATAATAACGAATGGTATCAGTCTCATATAAAAGCTCATACTCATCGAAACTTGTTATATCATAGGTAACCTTATCGGTCGGCAATTTCGTATCTCGATTTGTAGTCAGATATGCCGCTTTTACATAACCAAAGGAGATTATGGCTGCAACCAGGCAAATAATTAACATAATATGATATTTTCTTTTTTTAGCCAAGAACATTACCCATCATCTCCTCTACTAATGTTTGTATGAATTGCCATAACTGCTCCCACATAATAATGATAATCAGTGTAATAACAGCTGCAATAATCATAAATACAAATGTTATAATTGTACTTGAAATCATTTCTTTCATGGTATAATCATGTACCGTCTGAAAACCAATAAAAATAATGAAATATGACATAATTGTAATTACCAGCATAGATACCATAGTCGGAAGCATTCCATAAGCTGGTATCATATAAACCTGTTTTAGAGATCCATCACCGTCTTTTATTGAAGTAACTAAGTAATTACTTATAACAAATAATATTAAAATGGCAAAGAATCCAAAAACGATTGCATTAATATCCATATCCTCTACTGCAACAAACTGATAAATAAAGCCTTTTCCTGTCTGATAAGTCATATAAATCACAAAAAACAGGATATATAGAATTGTAGCACCGATTGGAGTTCCCTTCTTTTTCACCCTTATATAATAATAAGTATCCAGTGGGTGTTTTGGAATTCGAAAGGCATATAGCACGTCTTTTACCACAGGAATGGTATACAATTTATCAATAAATGCTTTACGTGAATTCTTTAGTTTCTTTTCTTTATCAAATCTCTTTACAATCTGAGATATTGCAACAATTGCAATGATTCCCATTGCAAAATATTCTAGATAGCTTTGAAGCCAGGTATTTCTTACTTCCCAAAATGCTTCTGAATAATACTCTCTGTTCCCTGCGACTTTAAAATGTTCCATTGCTTCTTCATACATACCGGCACGAAGATAAGATTTACCTACCCCGTTATGAGCCAGGACGGACATTTGATTTAATTTTAAAACTTCTGTCCATTGGACCATAGCTTCTTCGTAAAGACCCTGATTGTATAAGTCCATTGCACCATACACCATAAGGGCATAAGAAGTTGGTTTAAAAGACTGCAGATAACCTTTTTCTCCATCTACCGTCCATATATTACGGTTTTGATCTACTGCAACAGTTGGTAATACAGAATATAATCCCGAAATGTCTATATCAGAAACAGAAGAACCAAATTCAAATATTAATTCACCAGCACTGGAATATACTCCTATAATACCATTATGAATACTGGTATATATGATTCCGTATTGGTCAACATAAATGTCTGTCATAGAATCATAACCTATTACCGGGTATTGAAACATATTGCCACCCGCTGTGTTATGCTTTTTTAATCCATCCGTATTGGTTCCCATGGTAGTTGTATAGACCACACCGTCGCTGTCTATGAATATATTTGAAAATGTTGTGGGTACCCGGTCAACCAGATTCTCCATCTGCTCTCTGGTAAATAAAGCATTCTGTATTGCCTGAACAATAGAGAGCTTTGTCTGATTCACTGTAAAATAACCCAGAAATTCACCGGTATACGCTAATTGAATAATGCCGTTGTATACACCCTCTCCAACAATATACATATTTCCTATGTTATCAACTGCCACACGAAGTGGTTCAAAGGCAGTATCTGCGAAAGAAGGAGTATCCGGTTTTCCAAAGGATTCTATCAACTCAAATTTCTCATTAAACCGGAATATCAATTTTGCACTAGGATCAGCGACATAGATATGACCTTCTCCCGTTACAAAAACGCCTCTTGGGTTCATAAATCCTTCATATTCCAGGATTCCTGCCACATTACCTTTTGCTATATCATATTTTACAATTCTTTGATTAGAAGAATCTGCAATATACAACATATTATCTTTATCAATATAGAGGTCATCCGGTGCTGACAGTCCTAGATCCGTAATTGTTCTATCCGGCAGATAGGCATCCTGGGTCCTGGTAAACTGACCCTTTTCATTCATTGTGTAAGTATAACTAGTTGCCTGTGACGCTGATGCAGAAAGCGTCGGAACCATGGAAACTACAAAAGCCAATAGTAATAACAACCCTGCTTTTATATGTTTTTTCATTTCTGCGCCTCCTATTTAATACCGGAATGTGTCATAGTGTTCATTACCTGAGATTGCATCATAATAAATATAATTAGATTTGGCAAAAATAATATGACTGCTGCTGCGGCAACCATACCGGAGGCAGCGATTGTATTGTTAGTTGATATTGAATTTAGATAAAATGCCAGAGTTCGCATGGCATCACTGGTAATAAAATTATTGGATGCTTCCGTTGCATTCCACACAGTCTGAAACGTTAGTACAATGGAAGTTGCAAGTGCCGGTTTTGTTAAAGGAATTATTACTTTTCTAACAATAGTCCAGTCATTTGCCCCATCCATTACCGCTGCTTCTATCAATGCATCGGGTATCTGGTCAACGAATTGTTTTACAAGAAATAAACCAACGGGCATTGCAATTAACGGTAATATATGAGCAAACCAGCTGTTGATTAATCCAGTTTGAACAATAACTATATATCTTGGTACAGAAACTGCTGTTGCTACAAACATTAAAGCCATCTGGTTCATGTTGAGCAAAGTTCCCTTTAATTTAAATTTCTTCTTTGATAATGCATAGGCACCGGTAATGGTTATAATAAGGTTTAAACAAACCGTTGTAATTGCAATAAAGAAGGAATTAAACAGGTATCTTGACATTGGGACTCCTGTAATACCGGATAATCCGAATAGGTCTCTAAAATTCTCCATAGTTGGGTCTTTTACAAACAGGGTCGGCGGGAAAGCAAATAATTCCCCTAAAGGTTTAAACGCCTGATTGATAATAAAGACAACAGGTAGAATCATAAATATTGCCAGAGGTACTAATATAAAATAAAACTTTAATTGTGAAGTCGAAAAGCTCTTCGGATTAATTTTTGATCCTTGAAAGTTAGCCATGATTTATCCCTCCTAATCTTTCTCGCCAAATAGAGCATGTGCAATCTTTGAGAACAGCCACACCATAATCAGCAGCACAACTGATATTGCTGCCGCATACCCCATTTCATAACGGAGGAAGCCATAATCATCTACATGGTTTGTTATTAATTGTCCTGCATATCCAGGCGTTGGGTTGCCTCCAGTTAACGTAACACCAATCCAACCCATGTTGAATGCATTAACAATTGCCATAACAGCACCGAATAACATCTGTGGTTTCATGGAAGGAATGGTAATATAGATAATTTCCTGAAAACGGTTCTTGATGCCGTCCACGTAGGCTGCTTCATATAATTCTTCATTAATGTTTAATATACCGGATATCATAGCTAAAAAGCCGATACCCATAGAAGACCATAAGGAAATAAATATCATTACATTCATCAGATAATCGCTGGAAAGCAAAAATGGAATGGGCGCATCAATCAGTCCAAGACCCATTAAAAAACTATTTACTATACCTCTTTGATCTCCAGAAAATACTGCCTTCCAGATAACACCTACGAATACCTGACCAACCATGGAAGGTGTATAAATTGCTAATGACAGTATAGTTCTTGGTATAGGCTGAACCTGAGCAAGCATCCATGCCAGTAAAAAGGATAATGCATATCCCCCAGGACCAACGATAACGGCGTATTTGATTGTATTAGGAAGTACATTCTTTAAAAATACGTGGTCCTGGGTAATCAAGGTGATATAATTTAAAAACCCAACAAAGGAAGGCTTATTAATAACATCAAAATATGTAAAAGATAATCCGATAGCCATAACGACTGGAATAAGTATAAATATAAAAAATAAGGAGCCATAAGGAAGAAGCAGTAAAAATGTATTTATATTTTTGCTATGGTTCATTTTCTTAACTCTTTTATTACGATAAACTGCACTTATCTGATTCATTTTTATCTGGCCTCCTCTCTTGCTTTTTTAATTTGTTCCTCAATCCAGTCAATATCTCTAAGAACATATGGTTTTAAAAGGTTACCTTCTTCATCATAAATTCCAAGTTCCTGCAGCTTCTTTCGAATTTCACGGTTAATTCCTATTACTTTTTCATCTACTGCTACCTGTGCTGATGTTCCCTTAAATACCATATTGTTCCATATGTCCGATAAAGAACGTTCTGCCATGTACTGTCCCGGAGTTCTTGGTACATCTCGAAGCCACTTGATTTGTTCTAATATGATCTGCTTTTCTTCCTGTGTAAATGGAGAATCTTCAATTGCCTGGACATTGGATGGCAGCCATACAAAGGCATCGCCGTAAGTTGACTGTAATGTATACGCATAGTCAACCTGGGTTTCATGATCTGTCCACCATTTTAAGAATTCCCAGGATTCCTCAGCATTTTTAGTATCCTTAAAGATAAATCCGTTGGTTCCGCTGGCAACATACCATCTGCTGATAGAACCATCTTCCTGAACAGTTCCAGGGTAAGAAGATAATGCCCATTGTCCTTCAAGTTCAGGTGCTCCATTTTTAATCAGGTTATAATTTTGTAAATCTACAATACCAATTGGCAAAATGGAATAACGGAAGGAGTTAAAAAAGGAACTAACCTGTGTATCAAGGGAATACTTTATAAACAGGTCACCTAATGCCTGAATTCCCTTTACTGCATCTGGTTCATCAATTGCAGTTCGCAGTCCATCCTCCGTAAATAACTTACCATTGTTCTGATAAATAAGAGGTGCTGTCTGGTAAAACCACTTATATCCATCCCCAAAGGCAATGTTATGATAAAAATTCATACCATACCTTTGTAAAGTCGGAAGCATATCTGCTATGTCCTGCCAGGTATCCGGAGGGGTTAGTCCTAAACTCTCAAATATATCGGTACGATAAATAATTGCATTAAAATCCAAAGTTTCCGGTACAGCATACACCCCTTCATTGTATAAAAGCGGGGTAAATGAACCTGGTGCAAATCGGTCAGCTACCACCCAGAAATCTTCAAATTGGGTTAAATCGTATAAAGCATCCCTGCTTGCTAAATCAAAAGGAATGTAAGAAAGTAATCCCAGTGCAACATCCGGTGTCTGGTCCGCTGCAGCCGCAAGAGTCAGCTTGTTAGCATCCGGCATTACTGATATTTTAACTTTGATTCCTGTTTTTGGTGTAAATTCAGTGTCCGCCATTTTCTGCATTAAATCTACATGGGTCATGGCTCTGTTTACCCAGATATTAATTGCTTCGGGGTCATTTTCCGTTACATATTTTTTTGAAACAAAGGAGTTGACTAATGTCTGAATTCCATTCCCTAAGGATTGAAGAATAGATGCATTGGGTTTTGGCAATGTCTCATTACCATAAACATAAATCATGTCCAGTGCAAAATCCTGTTCTACAATATCCGAGGAGAAACTTCCCATGGAGGCAAGTATTGAATTGTCTTTCCCTGTAAGATCTTCCTTATAGAGTGCTATTTCATCCGGGTATTCCCCTAGTTTTTCTATAAAGAGTAATGCTTTCTCCATTTCTGTGAGAATGGCCGCGTCTACTCCATTTGGCGTATATTCTTGTAATGTATACTGAATATACCGAATCAGTGTTTCATATGCATTAAGATAATCCCCAATCCCAGGAATGTATTTTGTCATTTTCCAAGTACGATTATTATCTTTTGTTGAACCTGTTATCTTGGTAATTTCTAATTCAAATTCTGTAACATGTTCAGAAATCAGTCTGGCATAACGCCAGGCAGTTGTCACCGGTTCCTGTTCAGAGCGTAAGGTCAGTGTATGGGTTCCCTTAGTTAAGAATATTTCATAAGGAGTCCCCTCTTTATCGCTTACAACCTCATTTGCCCAGCGGCTGCCCGTAGATGGGAACCCATAGTTTTCTAACTCTTTAAAGGGTATTTCTCCATCAATTCTTATGGTATTAAAAACATCAAATTCTTCTTTGTCGTTATTATAGTGGAAAGCCAGATGATAATAGCCATCCATTGGAGCATTTATCTCGTATGTAATCTCAGTACCCGGATCCCACCAGGCAAGAGCATTCAGCTTCTTGTAGGCACTGTCATGAGGTTCTAGAGCAGGGTCATTGATTGACAGGGAGATAGCCTGTGTCGAATTTTTCTCTATATAATCAACAGCATTAATTTCAACTAATTCTGAAACAAGAGTTCCCTCCTGGCTGTTGCGATATTCGGTGTAAGTTGGAGTAGTATCATTTGGAGCCGCAATCTTTAGTGTGCCAAGTCCTAATCCGTCATTAGCAACATTGGTTATCTCTATTATGTTAATACCTTCTGCTAATTCAAATAATAACGGCTCTGCTGTGTAATAAGTATTATTATATAAAGGTTTAGAAGTCCAGTCTTCCTTTTTTATCTGCTTTGGTGCTGTTTCATCACCATAGCGGTCTGTGGGAAATTCTTTTGTTTCATCCTGCCAGAAAAGGGGAAGTGCAATATTTTTCATTTCACTATAAGCCTGGCTGCCATTAATTTTAAGATCCACTGTAAAATCAGACAGTGAGTCACTTAGTGGTTTATAATCTAAAACCATATAATATAAACCTGGTTGTTCTACTTCAATTTTATATTGTGCTGTTTCATTGTAATCAATAGTAACGAAGGTTGCATCATAACCATCTGCTTTTATTCCTGCTTCTGGTGCTGCAGATAATTCTCCCTGACCCATCTTAGCTGTAACATTATATAAAAAATCCGTATACAATACTGCCTTTGTACGCAGGGAATCATTTAACAAGTTGAAGGCCGCTTTTACCTCTTCCTCATCTACTTCGGATACATATTCTGCTTTTTTCCCAAAATTAAATACCAATGCTGATGCACCTACTGCAATAATAAGCATAAGTATAATGGATGCTATGCGTCTTTTCTTCTTCATTGTAACTCGCTCCCTTTTTAAATACTGACTGCTTAGAAAAAAATCAAGCGCCTCCGACTTAATATCTTG
>JAQSYR010000069.1 GCA_029256035.1 Anaerocolumna sp.
CCTTTTTCTAATCCGGCAGTTAAATTATCCAGGTTGTTAGTACCAGAAGATATGGGGACTTTATTACTTTGTGACTGGGATTGCTGTATGTTGGTATTAGAAATGGAAACTTTTGAATTTATCAAAGGGCACCACCTTTCTGTAATAGACATAGGTAACTAATATTAGGTATATCGGATAAAATATTTAAGTACTTAACCTGTCTTTTTTGGACAAATGAATATGTAGTAAGAGATTGGTATATTTATGCATGGATGCCATAAAATCATCCGTTTTTCAGATGAAAAATAATTGAATTTATGGGAGTTATCGTAATTTAAGTTAAAAATTAAACGAAAAAAAACTGTTGCTTTTATTCTTATTCTGTATTATAATCGTGTTTGAACAAAGGCGTTCTTGAGTTTACACTCAAATGCTCAAGGACGTCTTTTTTTGGTACCCAGAATTTGGAAATACCCTAAAATGTATATTTATTTAATATTATATTTACAATTAATTTTATTTTATAAAGGAAAGAGGCATGCTAATGAACAAAAAAAATGTAGAGGAATCAAAGGGTGTGCAGCAAAGCCTGTATGATCCCCGATTTGAACATGATAACTGCGGTATCGGTGCTGTTGTTAATATCAAAGGCATCAAAACTCATGAAACTGTAGCGGATGCTTTAAAGATAGTTGAAAATCTTGAGCATCGTGCCGGTAAAGATGCGGAAGGCAAAACCGGTGACGGTGTTGGTATTTTACTGCAAATATCTCATAAGTTCTTTACCAATGCAGTGAAACCATTATCCATTCAATTAGGTGATGAGAGAGACTACGGAATAGGTATGTTCTTCTTTCCAAGAGAAGAGCTTAAGAGAAATCAAGCAAAGAAAATGTTTGAAATTATTGTAGAAAAAGAAGGTCTGGATTTCTTAGGCTGGAGAGATGTTCCTACCAAGCCTGGTATTTTAGGACATAAGGCAGTAGAGTGTATGCCATACATTATGCAGGGTTTTATTAAACGTCCAGAAAATATTAACAAAGGTCTGGATTTTGACAGAAAATTATATATTGTTAGAAGATTATTTGAGCAGAGCAACGATAACACTTATGTAGTTTCTTTATCCAGCAGAACTATTGTTTACAAAGGTATGTTCCTTGTAAATCAGTTACGTAATTTCTTTGAAGATTTACAAAGCAAAGACTATGAATCTGCAATCGCTTTGGTTCATTCCCGCTTTAGTACAAATACAAATCCTAGCTGGGAGAGAGCACATCCAAACCGTTTAATCGTTCATAACGGTGAGATTAATACGATCCGTGGTAATGCAGATAAGATGTTAGCCCGTGAAGAATCTATGGAATCCGGATTGTTAAAGGGTGAAATGCATAAAGTACTTCCTGTTGTTAATACAGAAGGTTCTGACTCAGCAATGCTAGATAATACCCTGGAATTTCTGATTATGAGCGGCATGGAATTACCACTAGCTGTTATGATTACCATTCCGGAACCTTGGGCTAAAGATAATTATATGACCCAGAATAAAAAAGACTTTTATCAATATTATGCCACTATGATGGAACCTTGGGATGGACCTGCTTCTATTCTGTTTAGTGACGGTGATATTATGGGAGCGGTACTCGATCGTAATGGTTTAAGACCTTCCCGTTATTATATTACAGATGACGATCATTTGATCCTTTCTTCTGAAGTAGGAGTATTAGATATTCCAGCTGAGAGAATTATTAAGAAAGACAGACTTCGTCCTGGAAAAATGTTGTTAGTTGATACAGTAAAAGGTCAGCTGATTAATGATGATGATTTAAAGAACAATTATGCAAACCGTAAACCTTATGGTGAATGGCTGGATACTAACTTAGTTCATTTAAAGGATTTGCATATTCCTAATAAAAAAGTTCACGAGTATAATGCAACTGAATTAGCAAAACTTCAGAAAGCATTTGGTTATACTTATGAAGATTATAAAACAACCATTTTACCTATGGCTAAAACTGGTGGTGAACAAGTAGCAGCAATGGGTGCTGATAGTTCCCTTCCTGTTCTTTCTAACTGTAAACCTCCACTATTCAGCTATTTCAGACAGTTGTTTGCACAGGTTACCAATCCTCCAATTGATGCAATACGTGAAGAAATTGTAACTTCCACTGACGTATTTATCGGAGAAGATGGTAATCTCTTAGAAGAGACGGCTGAAAACTGTAAAGTATTAAGAATCCATAACCCGATTCTTACAAGCACTGATTTATTAAAAATTAAATCTATGAAACATGATGGATTTAAAGTTGCTACGATTCCAATTACTTATTATAAGAATACATCCTTAGAACGTGCTATTGAACACATCTTTGTAGAAGCTGACAGAGAATATAAAGATGGAGCCAACATATTAATACTTACAGATCGTGGCGTTGATGAGAACCATGTTGCAATTCCTTCTCTTTTAGCAGTGTCTGCTATGCAGCAGCATTTAGTTAAAACAAAGAAAAGAACTTCTGTAGCTATGATTTTAGAAAGTGCTGAACCAAGAGAAGTTCATCATTTTGCAACCTTGTTAGGCTATGGTGCATCTGCAATCAACCCATATCTTGCACAGGATACTATCAAACAATTAATCGATGATAACTTACTGGATAAGGATTATTATGCGGCTGTAAATGATTACAATAAAGCAATTATTAAAGGTATTGTTAAAATTGCCTCTAAAATGGGTATTTCAACTATTCAGTCCTATCAGGGTGCTAAGATTTTTGAAGCAATCGGTATTGGCAAAGAAGTTGTTGAAAAGTACTTTACTCATACGGTTAGCCGTATTGGAGGTATTACAATTAAAGATATTGAGAAACAGGTTGATGAGCTTCATACCAAAGCTTTTGATCCACTTGGACTTAATGTTGATTTAAGTCTGGATGTAAATGGTTCACATAAAATAAGAAGTGGGAAAGAAGAACATTTATATAATCCTAAAACTATTCATATGCTTCAAAAAGCTACTAGAATGGGAGACTATAATTCCTTTAAAGAATACTCTAAAATGGTTGAAAAGGAAGAAGAGGGTATTAATTTAAGAGGCTTATTAGACTTAAAATATCCAGAACAGGGAATCTCCATTGATGAAGTAGAAAGTGTGGAATCCATTGTTAAGAGATTTAAAACTGGTGCAATGTCTTATGGTTCTATTTCACTGGAAGCACATGAAGCGTTAGCAATTGCCATGAATCGCCTTGGTGGAAAATCAAACAGCGGTGAAGGTGGAGAAAGTGATGAACGTTTAGCTTCTGTCAATGATGAATTAAATCGTTGTTCAGCTATTAAACAGGTAGCTTCCGGACGTTTTGGTGTTACATCAAAATATCTGGTTAGTGCCAAAGAAATCCAGATTAAAATGGCACAGGGCGCAAAACCTGGTGAAGGCGGTCAGTTACCTGCAGAAAAGGTATATCCATGGGTTGCCAAGACCAGACACTCAACAGCTGGTGTAGGATTAATCTCACCACCTCCTCATCATGATATTTACTCTATTGAGGATTTAGCACAGTTAATATATGATTTAAAAAATTCAAATAAATATGCAAGAATTACAGTGAAATTAGTTTCTGAAGCAGGTGTTGGAACAATTGCTGCAGGTGTTGCAAAAGCAGGAGCGGAATTAATCTTAATTTCAGGCTCTGATGGAGGAACTGGTGCTGCTCCTCGTAACTCTATATACAATGCCGGACTTCCTTGGGAATTAGGATTGGCTGAAACCCATCAAACCTTAATTAAGAATGGCCTGCGTAATAAAGTACGTGTTGAGACTGATGGTAAGCTGATGAACGGTCGTGACGTAGCCATTGCTGCACTACTTGGTGCTGAAGAATTTGGCTTTGCCACTGCTCCACTGGTAACCTTAGGATGCGTTATGATGAGAGTATGTAACCTGGATACCTGTCCTGTTGGTGTTGCAACTCAGAATCCAGAGTTACGTAAGAACTTTAAAGGAAAGCCTGAATATGTAATTAACTTCATGCAATTTGTTGCAGAAGAATTACGTGAACACATGGCAAAACTTGGTATCAGAACAATTGATGAGCTTGTAGGACGCACGGATTTATTGAAAGTGAAAGATTCAGCTAAAGTAGGAAGAGCCCAGAGAGTTGATTTATCTGCTATCTTAAGTAATCCTTACACCAATGACCGCTCCGAAGCAATCTTTGATCCTAAACATGTATATAACTTTGAATTAGAGAAAACTTTGGATGAAAAGGTTCTACTTAAGAAACTTAAGTCTGCAATGGCAAACCGTGAAGCTAAAACATTAGAAGTTGATGTTACTAATATTGATCGTACCTTTGGTACCATGTTAGGTTCAGAAATTACCAAGACATTTGGAGAAACTTTAGAAGAAGATATGTATAAAATTAAATGTAATGGTAGTGGTGGACAAAGCTTTGGTGCATTTATTCCTAAGGGATTAACATTGGAATTATGTGGTGATAGCAATGACTATTTTGGTAAAGGTCTTTCTGGCGGTAAAATAGTTGTATATCCTCCAAAGAAAAGTAAGTTTAAAGCAGATGAAAATATTATAATCGGTAATGTAGCACTTTATGGAGCAACTAGCGGAAAAGTATTTATTAATGGTGTAGCAGGGGAACGTTTCTGTGTACGTAATTCTGGTGCTACAGCAGTAGTAGAGGGCGTTGGTGACCACGGATGTGAATATATGACTGGTGGACGAGTTGCTGTATTAGGTAATACCGGTAAGAACTTCGCTGCTGGTATGAGTGGCGGAATTGCATATGTTTTAGATGAAAATTCAAACCTTTACAGAAAACTGAATAAAGAAATGGTATCTATGGAAGCAGTTTCTGAGAAATTTGATATAGCAGAACTTAAGAATATGATTTCTGAGCATGTTGCTAATACAAACTCTGTTAAGGGTAAGGAAATCTTAGATAATTTTGAAGCCTACCTGCCGAAATTTAAAAAGATTATTCCTCATGATTACAGACGTATGTTACTTACAATTATGCAGATGGAACAAAAAGGTTTAAGTAACGAAGAGGCACAAATTGAAGCATTTTATGCTAATACAAGAGGCTAAGGAGGTGCGATATGGGAAAATCAACAGGTTTCATGGAATATGACAGAAAAGTAAGTCGTGCTGTAGAGCCGCTTGAAAGAATTAAAAATTTTAATGAGTTTCATATACCGATCTCAAAAGAGGATCGTAAAATACAGGGAGCAAGATGTATGGACTGTGGCGTACCATTCTGCCAGTCTGGTATCTTAATCGGAGGCATGGCCTCCGGTTGCCCAGTAAATAACCTGATTCCAGAATGGAATGATCTTGTATATCAAGGAAATATGGAAGAAGCTTTAATTCGTTTATTAAAGACAAATAATTTCCCAGAGTTTACATCCAGAGTATGCCCAGCACCTTGTGAGGCAGCATGCACCTGCAATGTAAATACAGATCCAGTTGCAATTAAGGAAAACGAAGCAGCAATTATTGATAATGGATATGATTCCGGTATTATTAAAGCAAATCCACCAAAGGTAAGAACTGGTAAAAAAGTTGCTATTATCGGTTCCGGACCATCTGGTCTTGCAGCTGCAGACCAATTAAATAAAAGAGGCCATTTAGTTACAGTATTTGAGCGTTTTGACCGTATTGGTGGACTTTTAATGTATGGTATTCCTAACATGAAGTTAGAAAAACAGGTTGTAGAACGTAAGGTAAACCTGATGAAAGAAGAAGGCGTTACTTTTGTTACTGGTGCTGATGTAGGAAATAATTATGATACTGAGCAGATTAAAAATGAATTTGACCGTGTTATCTTAGCTTGTGGCGCATCTAATCCAAGAGACATTAGTGCACCAGGAAGAGATGCAAAGGGAATTTATTTTGCAGTTGATTTCTTAAGAGGAGTAACCAAGAGCTTACTAGACTCAAACTTTACGGACGGTGCTTGTGTATCTGCAAAAGATAAAAATGTTATTGTAATTGGTGGTGGTGATACAGGTAATGACTGTGTAGGTACTTCCATTAGACAGGGCGCAAAATCTGTTGTCCAAATTGAAATGATGCCAAAAGCTCCAGATACTCGTGCAGAGAACAATCCTTGGCCAGAATGGCCAAAAATCTGCAAAACAGATTATGGTCAGGAAGAAGCCATTGCTGTATTTGGTAATGATCCAAGAATATATGAATCAACAGTAAAAGAATTTGTAAAAGATGAAAATGGCAACCTTGTAAAAGTTAAAGTTGTTAAATTATCAAGTAAGTATAATGAAGAGGCAAAACGCTTTGTAATGGAAGAAGTTCCTGGCAGTGAAATAGAACTGGATGCTGAAATGGTATTGATTGCAGCTGGTTTCCTTGGAACACAAAATTACGTAGCAGAAGCTTTTGGAGTTGATTTAAATGCCAGAACCAATGTGGCAACAGAAGAAGGTAAATACCAGACCAGCGTACCAAATGTTTTTGTAACAGGGGATATGCACAGAGGTCAGTCTTTAATTGTTTGGGCTATCAGAGAAGGACGTGAAGTTGCAAGAGCAGTGGACGAAAATCTGATGGGTTATAGTAATTTAGAATAGTTTCAGATTAAAATTTAGTACAAAACATAATTTAGGTATAGAATATAATTTAGTTACAGAATATAATTCAGTTACAGAATATAATTCAGTTACAGAATATAATTCAGTTACAGTATACAATTTAGTTACAGATTGCATTAAGGAAGTTATTCCTTAAGAAATTAAGACTCCC
>JAQSYR010000258.1 GCA_029256035.1 Anaerocolumna sp.
GTCCATGTTTATATAGGTTTTTTTATAGAGGCTGAAACACCATCTATTCCTCATTGATGAATTTTGCCTGGATATCGCAATAAATATCCTATTGACACTACCACTACTATGTGATACTATATAGTGGTAGTAAGTATTACTTAATACAAGTAATACGGAATATCAGTATTACTTGATAGTAGAGAGGTGATTAAATTGGAAAATATCACAGAAATGTTAAAGGGTGTATTAGAGGGCTGCGTCCTTGAAATCATTGATCACGAGGAAACCTATGGTTACGAGATCACGCGGAGGCTAAATGCCCTTGGATTTTCGGACGTTGTGGATGGGACTGTTTATACCATTTTGGTGCGACTTGAGAAGAATAAACTTGTAGATATAGAAAAAAAGCTTTTGGGAGAAAATCACAGGAAGTGACATGACGAAAGAAATGAAAGCCTTTGAAATACGAGTAAAAAAGCTACCGTCTGATTATCAGGCGGCATGGGTAAAAATTAATGCCAATCTTTGGCCCAACTCAGATTTTACTGGACGTAACCTTATGACAATTCTTGACGGTGTGCTTGGCCTGCTGGAAGAAACGGCAGCGGAAGGACAGAGTGTCCAGGAGGTTTTTGGTGACGATATCAAGGGCTTTTGTACAGCGCTGGCTGGCGAAGAAGGAACAAAGTCTTTTCGTGACAAGTGGCGCCAGCAACTAAGTAATAATATTGTCAAAAAATTAGGTAAATAGGAGGATATAATGAAAATACATGATATCATAGAGGGTAAAAAAGAATGGCGAGTACACGTTGCGCGAGTGAAAGCACTTCCACATGATTATCAGATTGTTTATAAAGAAATTCAAAAATATCTTAATCAAAGATTCTATAACTTATACAGACATCTATCAAGAATCTGTTGACCAAGAAGTTTATAAAGCCGTGAAAAAAATTAATAAAAACACTTGACCTAAAGTCAGGTTTAGGTAGTAATATAATTATATCGTAGTTATGTTGTTATTTGTTTTGAATAAATGAACAGCATGAACACTGAATAAATCTAATTCAAGAGCTGATTAAAATAGCTGATTTAGAAGCACTAAAGGTTGTTTTTATGAAAGTATATTAATTATAAGATGCGTAATACGCATAGAAATGGAGAAAAAATGAATATAGATTTTACTTATAAGAATCCGACAACCATATATTTTGGAAAGAATGCTCTGGATAAATTAAAAAATGAACTTAATAATTATGGAGATACTATCTTGCTTGCTTATGGAAAGGGAGCCATTAAAAAAAGCGGTCTTTATGATCAGGTTGTTTCTATTTTAAGAAATAGTAATAAAACAATTGTAGAACTGTCAGGAATTATGGCAAATCCAACTTATGAAAAGGTCATGGAAGGTGCAAAACTTGTAAGAGGGAACAATGTGGATCTTATTCTTGCTGTTGGTGGTGGATCAGTCATTGACTGTGCAAAGGCAATTTCAGTATCTGCGTACTGTGAGGGCGATGCATGGTCTCGTTACTGGATTAAGTTTGAGCCAGTAGATAATAAAATTGTACCGGTGGCATCTATACTGACTTTGGCAGGAACAGGTTCAGAAATGAATGGTGGTTCAGTTATTACTAATAATGATGTGAAGTTAAAGATGGGACGTGTTTTCCCATCAAATGTGTATCCAAAGTTTTCAATCTTAAATCCTGAATATACTTTTACATTACCTGCATATCAGATGGTCAGTGGTATTTTTGATATGATGTCCCATTTAATGGAGGCTTATTTTTCAGGTGAAGATGATGTTACTTCAGATTATCTGATAGAAGGTCTGCTTCGTTCCATTATTCATAGTGCAAAGATTGCAGTTAAGGAACCACAAAATTATGAAGCTAGAAGTAATCTAATGTGGAGTTCAACTCTGGCAATGAATCCGATTATGGGTCTTAGTAAAACCCAGGACTGGGAAGTGCATATGATAGAACATCAGCTTGGTGCATACACAGATTGTGCTCATGGAATGGGACTTGCAGCTATCTCTCTGCCATATTACAGATATATCTACCAGTTTGGGCTGGATAAATTTGTTCGTTTTGCTACACAGGTATGGGGTGTTGATGATACTGGAAAATCAAAAGAGACGGTTGCTTTAGAAGGAATCGATGCAATGGAAGCTTTTATAAATGAATGTGGTATAGTGTCAAACATTAAGGATCTTGGGGCTACCGAAGAGATGCTTCCTCTTATAGCAAATTCAACCGTTCTTCTTGGCGGATATAAAAAACTTACAGCGACGGAAGTATTAGAAATTTTAAAAGCAGCTTGAATCATAATACCACAGACAACTACTTAACTTTTGGCTAAGTAGTTGTCTGTTATGATACTTTGTGGTATCTAAATGTTTCTTATTAATTGTGAGCCAGGTTGTCATTTATTTTGTGAAAGGAATTTCATTGCCAATTCTTCCTTTAGTCCAGGATCATTTGTAGTGCCACGTTCTTTTGCAATTCTGTAATACTCACATTTATAGTTGATACGATCAAGTGCATCCTGAAGAAGAGAAATTTGTTTTTCTGTTTTCTCTTTTTGTTCTAAGAAAAGTTCATACCGTTTATTGATGGTAGAATCCCCTTCTTCACACCACCCGAAAAACAGCTTTATGTCTTTTAACTGCATACCTGTCGTCTTTAAACATTCTATCATTTTTAGACATTCAATATCTGTCTCATCAAATACTCGAATGTTTCCAGATGTTCTGTTTATAAGGGGAAGCAATCCTTCCTTGTCATAGTAGCGTAAAGTTGAAACTGATATATTAAGCATATTTGAGACTTCACCAATAGAATAAGCCATAGTTTGTACCTCCCAGGTTGACCTAAAGTTAGGTTAAGGTTGTATGATAAAATCATACTTCATGATTCATCATTTTTCAAGAGCAGAATTAATTTAAAATCAGAATATCTGATTTTAGTAAATTTATAGTGCAATTTATAACATAATTCACAACATAAGGACCAGACAGATAAAATGGTTGCCTATGCAATGGAACAAGGAATCAATTATTATGATACAGCATGGGGATATCATGATGGACAATCTGAAATTGCAATGGGAAAGTCATTAAGTAAATACCCAAGAGAAAACTTCTATCTTGCTACTAAATTTCCGGGATACGACTCTTCCAACTGGGGGAAAGTCGAGACTATTTTTGAAGAACAATTAAAAAAATGTGGTGTTGAATATTTTGATTTTTACCTGATACATAATGTTTGTGAAATGAACATAGAAGCTTATTTGGATCCAAAGTATAAAATCTTTGATTATTTAAGGAAGCAAAAAGAAAATGGGCGTATTCGTCACCTTGGTTTTTCTGCTCATGGAAGCTATGATGTCATGAAACGCTTTCTTGAGGCTTATGGAGATAATATGGAATTTGGACAGATTCAGTTAAATTACATTGACTGGACATTCCAGGATGCTAAGGATAAAGTTGAGTTGTTAGAAGAATACCATATTCCGATTTGGGTTATGGAACCTCTTCGTGGAGGAAGTCTTTGCAAATTAGCAGAGGGGGACGAAAACAGGTTAAAAGCATTACGTCCAGATGAAAAAATACCCGCATGGGCATTCCGCTTTTTGATGTCTGTACCAAGTGTAAAGGTGGTACTTTCAGGAATGTCTAATTACGAGCAAATGGTAGAAAATATTCATACCTTTGAGGAAGATAAGCCTCTGAATGAAATAGAAAGAAATACCCTTTTAGAAATTGCAGATGAGATGCTGAAAAAGAAAATACTGCCTTGTACTGCCTGTCGTTATTGTACCAGTCATTGTCCTAAACAACTGGACATACCATCATTACTTGCTTTGTATAATGAACATAATTTTACAGGAGGTGGCTTCATTGCACCTATGGTGTTAATGGCAATGCCAGAGGATAAAAAACCAAGTGCATGTATCGGATGCAGAGGTTGTGAAAAAGTCTGTCCACAACAGATTAAAATTTCTGAGGCTATGACTGAATTTGCACAAAAACTTGGGATGTAACGAAATACATGCAAATATTTAAGAGAAATAGTTGTACCTTAAATGAAATAACTTAACTTAAATTGCCATGAGGTTAATATCCTTCTCTTATATATAAGTTGTTTCTGGTTAAGAAAGTAATTATTAAGGTGCTTATCAAAAAGAATAAATCAAATCCCAAACGAACGGTTGATAATTGTTTTTCAAGCTTTTTACTTATTACGATACATAAACCTTCAAGAGGAAACTTTATAATTTCAATGGCTAATATTACTCCCAAGCAAATAGACGCTAGACATAGCCCCATTATAAAAGTTATTATTTTTATAATATATGACTGAATTACTAAATCACCAAGAATGATATAAACAAAAAAGTTAATAATATACCCATTTGCAATGGTTGCTATAATTTGGATAATATCTTTAAAGTTTAAGCGTGCTTTTCTAAGAATGAAATAGGTGAT
>JAQSYR010000259.1 GCA_029256035.1 Anaerocolumna sp.
ATACAGCAAGAGGAGACTATACAAATGCAGCATTATCAGCAGCTGCATGTATTCCTATTGTAGGCTCGTTAGGGACTACTGCAAAGCTAGTAAATAAAGGCAGCCAAGTTGTGGATACAGTGGTGGATGGAGCAAAAGTAATTGACAATTTGGTAGATTCTAGTAAAATAGTAGATAAGGTAAATGATGCTGGTAAAGCAGTAGATAACATAAGTGATGTATCGAAGGGTATTGACGCAACGAAACAGACAAGTAATGTGGCTTCTGAGGTTATTGAGGGTGGGAGCGATGTAATTGAAAGTCTAACAAGAGCTCAAAAGAGAAATGTTGAAACTTTAAATAACGTTATTGAGAATAATTTAAAAGAACATGATTTTTCTGGAACATTACGAGATCTTCAGGGAAATCCTGTGCCAAATCCAAATGGTGGCTTCTGGGATCATAAAACAGAAATGATTCAATCTTACGATGCCTTAACAGGTGTAAAAAAAGGTCTTGAAGGATCTCTGAAGAACCCTAATTTAACTCCAGAAGTTAGTGAATTTTTACAAGGAGAACTAAATAAAGCTAACTCATATATTCAGAAGATTGATGACTTATTTGAACCTTATGGAGGAGTGAAATGAATACATTAAAAGAATTATATAACCTTAAACCAGACAATTCAGGGCTAAGTACGGGTTTGATTAATTGGTATAATCAAGTAATCAATAAAACATATGAAGAACTGGATGTAACCGATGTGTCAAAAATGTATCGTCAAGAAATAGCGCTTGAGATAGTCGTTAATAAGGCGATAGATTTAATTCTGATTAACCCTTATGATGGTGAATACACAGATGGAGGATTATTAGAATTAATTACAAGGTTTGAGTTAAGTATGATTGAAAATAGTAAACTGCTAAAACTTACAGCACTACTAGAAAGATTAAATTCTGAATATCTATCATTTGATTGGTGCTGTGATGAAGATATGAGTAATTTTAAAACCAACCTTGAGATATTAATGAATAGGATAATACGATAAAAATTACTGTTTTTGTTAATTAAGGGTTCTTACTGCCACCCAAACAGCACCTAAAAAACGGCTGATTATGTGGATTCTTAATTATTCTGACCACCTATCTGACACACTAGAGGTCATTCCGACCACCTAAGCCAGAACCGTATACCGTCGGCACTGCCGGAGGTTGTGGCTTGGAACGGGTCGCTCGCGACCACGTTCCTTTATCCTGCACCAGAATAATATTCTAAACATGCAGTTATATTCTTTTATCAAAGGTCACACAGCTTCGGCTGTAGTGACCTTTTTTCAACAGTCATTCAAAGCATCCACCAGTTTTTCTGGAGTAGTTGAAGACTACTCCTCCCTGGTAAGAGTAGAATCCCTATATTCCCTAATCTTTTTAGAAATTCGCACAGAGTTATAAAGTTTAGCGTATGCGATTTCGTCAATGTCTGGAATGTAGTTTTCCGGAAAGTCTTTTGTAATTCCCTGGTCTCTTAATATTCTGGCAGCTTTATTATATGCAATGGCAGCCATAACTTCGGATGGATATCTTGACAAATCGATAATCTCTTCCGGCAATTGCGTAATTTTTAATACCATAGCGGGAAAGAATATTTACCTGCATGCCATAATCGGAGACAAATAGGTGTCCGCCTCGTTTCATTATTTTATGATGGGCATAATAAAACAGATCATCTACATCAAACTTAAGGAGAAGCTTCTTATTAATGTAGTAAATAAAATAACGCTGTTTTAAGTAAATAGGATTTCGAAAGTAAATTCCGTTATCACGTAAGTTTATAAGGATTACCCATTTATCAAAAGAAATGCAGTATTCTTTCTGATAACTATCCATATCATAATTTCCATCCCTTACAATTGCCAATGCTGTTTCGTAAGCTTTTGCTGCCGCTGGTTCTGTCTGGTAACTGCCTAAGCTAATATGTTTATTCTGGTAGGTAAAGGAAGCACGGTAATAAATATCTCCATTCTTTTTTACCGCTTTAATAACTCCTGGATAATTTGCCAAATGTGTCACCTGCTTTAGTAAGATTATGTTTTTCATTACATCATATTTATAGAAAAAAGTCAATGAAGCTATGGTACCAGAATTCTATTGGAATAGAATATTTGTAGGACATAAGAACTATTGGGAAAATGGTAAAGATTCCTTTTAAAACCAAGGATTTCATGAGTTAGACAGGAATAGAAAATGTTACAAAAATGTTACATAAAAATGATACCGATTCAACGCGGTAAAACGAAGAAATCTACTAAAATCAAGGCTTTTTACAAGAGAAAAGATAAAAAATTTAGTAATCAGTGAATAAAATGTGAAAATAGGTGTAAAATATTTAAAAAGTAGTTAACAATTTGTTAAAATTTGATTGTTTAAATTGTATAATTAAGATTATAAAAAATCAAATTTCATTGTGCACAACTACAATCAATGGAAAACAGTGGAAGAAACTTAATGATGAATCTTCCAAAATTAATCCAGCCTTATTGACACCAAAAAGAAGGATGTTATAATGCATCTTAGCTAGTCACGAGGAAAGAACATACTTTCGACTAGTGTTGTTTGGTTCAACTCAGGCCAAGGAACAAAAATATAAGAAAAGAGGATGTATGTATGCTAAAAATACACTCGTTTCTTCAAGGGATTAAAATGTCAGTGCAACAATTGACTGGCAAGATACGAAGAGTTAAGGGACATATGGCTACCCGAGCCATATTGCTATAAGTAATATGACAAACCGAGTGAATACACTCATGAATAACGAAACCAACGATTCGATCATTTATTTAAATGAAAGTACCTTAGGAGGTACAGAAAGTACAGACAATAATAGAGTAGAGACAATGGCAGACTCTAAAACTTTAGGAGCAGATGCCACAGAGCAGGTTGATAGCAGTTCAACCACAAAGCAGGAAGTGTCTGAAACACAAACAAGCAAAGACAGCGAGACAACACAGAAAGAAACTGCAGAGGCAGAAACTTCACAGAAAGAAACTGCA
>JAQSYR010000070.1 GCA_029256035.1 Anaerocolumna sp.
CCTGACAGATTAAAATTGGAAGCAGCCAGATCAATTCGTGAAGATTACCTGCATCAAGATGCATTCCATGAGGTTGATACTTATACATCTGTTGAAAAACAATTTAAAATGATGGAACTTATTTTAAGCTTCTATGACTTATCCCTTGAAGGATTAAATAAGGGCATTTCAATTGAAGAGTTAGTAAAGTTACCAATCCGTGAAAGAATTGGTCGTTTTAAATATGTTACAGTTGAGAAAATTGAAGCAGAATATAATGATATCTTAAAAAATTTACAACAAGAAATTAATAACTTGTTACAAAAGGAGGAATCCTAATGCCAAAGGAATATAGAACCATTCAAGAGGTAGCAGGCCCTCTTATGTTAGTACATGGTGTTGAAAATGTTTCATATAATGAATTAGCTGAAATTGAACTTGCCAGTGGTGAAAAACGTCGTTGTAAGGTACTTGAAATTGATGGCGGTAATGCATTAGTTCAGTTATTTGAAAGTGCAACAGGTATTAATCTTTCTAACAGTAAAGTTAGGTTTTTAGGACGAAGCATGGAGCTTGGTGTTTCTGAAGATATGTTAAGCCGAGTATTTGATGGTTTAGGCCGCCCAATTGATAATGGTCCGGAAATCCTACCAGATAAACGTATGGATATCAATGGTTTGCCAATGAATCCAGCAGCAAGAAATTATCCACAGGAATTTATCCAAACCGGAGTATCTGCCATTGATGGACTTAACACATTAGTACGTGGTCAGAAACTACCTATCTTTTCAGCAAGTGGTTTGCCACATGCAAATCTGGCTGCTCAGATTGCTCGTCAGGCAAAAGTTCGTGGAACAAAGGAACCATTTGCCGTAGTATTTGCAGCAATGGGTATCACTTTTGAAGAAGCTAACTTCTTCACAGAAAGCTTCCGTGAAACAGGAGCAATTGATCGTACTGTAATGTTTATAAATCTTGCAAATGACCCTGCAGTAGAGCGTATTGCAACACCACGTATGGCTCTTACTGCAGCAGAATACCTTGCATTTGAAAAAGATATGCATGTACTTGTTATTTTAACAGATATCACAAATTATGCCGATTCTCTTCGAGAAGTATCTGCAGCTCGTAAAGAGGTTCCTGGACGTCGTGGATATCCTGGATATATGTATACGGACTTAGCTTCCCTATATGAAAGAGCAGGCCGACAAAAAGATAAGGCAGGAAGTATTACAATGATTCCTATCTTAACTATGCCAGAAGATGATAAAACACATCCAATTCCTGACTTAACAGGTTATATCACAGAAGGACAGATTATCTTAAGCCGTGAGCTTTTCCGTCAAGGTGTAACACCTCCAATCAATGTTCTACCTTCTCTTTCACGTTTGAAAGATAAAGGTATTGGTAAAGGTAAAACCCGTGAAGATCATGCAAATACAATGAATCAGTTATTTGCAGCTTATGCCAGAGGAAAAGAAGCAAAAGAATTAATGGTAGTACTTGGTGAAGCAGCATTAACAGATATTGATAAATTATATGCTCAGTTTTCTGATGCTTTTGAAAATGAATATGTATCACAGGGATATCTTGCAAATCGTGATATTGAAGAAACATTAGATTTAGGTTGGAAGTTACTGTCTATTCTTCCTAGAACCGAGCTTAAGAGAATTAAGGAAGAGTTCCTCGATAAGTATTATGGCAAGTAAATGGAAAGGGGGTGCTGTTCTTGGCTAAGACACAAGTGAATCCTACACGTATGGAATTAACCAAGCTAAAGCAAAAGTTAACGACAGCTGTTCGCGGTCATAAACTTCTTAAGGATAAACGAGATGAATTAATGCGTCAGTTCCTTGATTTAGTTCGTGAAAACAAAACGTTACGTGAAAAAGTTGAGGCCGGAATTGCAGCAGCGAATAAGAATTTTGTGTTAGCCCGTGCTGGGATGGCAGATGAGGTCTTAAATGTTGCACTAATGGCACCAAGACAAGAAGTATATCTGGACACAGATACACGTAACGTTATGAGTGTTAATATTCCAGTTTTAGAGTATAAGACAAAGACACCGGATGCAAATGATATCTATTCTTATGGTTTCGCATTTACCTCCAGTGATCTTGATGATGCAGTAAAATCTTTACAAGATATCTTGCCTGATATGTTACGTTTAGCTGAAATAGAAAAATCATGCCAGCTGATGGCTGCTGAGATTGAGAAAACTAGACGACGTGTTAATGCATTAGAACATGTTATGATTCCTGACATGAGAGAAAAAATAAAGTATATCATTATGAAACTTGATGAAAACGAGCGTAGTACCCAGATTCGTTTGATGAAAGTAAAAGATATGATGTTAGAGGAAGCGCATCATTATAATGAACGGTTATTTGAAAGTTAAAACTATAAATAGGTATCTTGATTTATAGGTAAATTCTAATAACTTGTATGAAAAAAGATACAGGCTTGATTAATGTTTATTAAACATATAATCAAGCCTGTGTTTTCTTTATTAAGAATAATTATCTCTTTTTGGGATAAATGATTCGCAGTCAGTTTCTTTTGAAGATGATGAATATTGAGTAGTTCTACCTACCATGATTTTATCAAGAGTACAAAAATCTTCTGATTCAGAGTGATACTGACATTCAGTTACGATACAGCCAATGCTTGGATTGGTATCCATTCTTACACCTCCTTTTAGTTGATAGTACTATAATGTACGATTTAGGAGGTTTTATACTAAGCTTTTCGTTAATTGTTGATATAAAGCTTAACTTTGTCAATGCGTTTTCCTTTAACTGCTTCAATTTTAAATAGTAAACCATCAATTTCCATGGTTCTATTGTCTTGTTCAGTTGGAATTTCACCCATGTTTTCAATTAATAAACCTGAAATGGTTTCATAATTACCGGTGCTGATATTTAAATCTAACTTGTAGTTTAATTCATCAATGGATAATAAACCGTCAATTATATAAGTTGAGTTATCTATCTTATGAATCATTGGAGAATTATTATCATATTCATCCTCAATATCACCCATTACTTCTTCAACAAGATCCTCTAGTGTAACAATACCGGAAAACCCACCATATTCATCAATTAAAATTGCAATCTGGATTTTAGATTGCTGCATTTCCTTAAATAACTCATCAATATTTTTACTATCTGGCACCAGATATGGTTTTGTGAGTATTTCTTTTAAATCTACTTGTTGTGGTCCTTTTTTAATTACTTCCCTAAGAAAGTCTTTAATATATATGACACCTACAACATTATCTATGTCATCTTCATATACTGGAATTCTGGAATATTTGGCTTCTAATAATTCATCTATATATTCTTCTAAAGGCTCATTTATATTAATAGAAAATACATTAATACGAGGGGTCATTACTTCTTTTGCCAGAGTTTCGTCAAATTCTATGATTGAATCAAGCATCTCTTTTTCTTTTTTATTTATACTACCGGAAACTTGTCCTTCTTTAATCAATTGCTTGATTTCTTCTCTTGATATCTTATCACCAAGATTATTAGTGTCACTTCCAAATAATTTCATTATTAAATTCGTTGAAAATGTAAGTAAACTAATAAACGGTGAAGCTATTTTTGAAATCAATATGACGGGTTTAACAACAAACATACTAATTTTTTCTGGATTCTTTAATGCTACCCTTTTCGGTACTAATTCTCCAAGTACTAAAGTGAAATAGGACAAAATCATAGTAATGAGAATAAGTGATAGCTGATTAGAATAAGGAATATTGTATTCTGAAAACCATTCACCTAAAGGTTCTGAAAATCCAGTTGCAGCAGATGCACTGGAGAAAAATCCTGCCAGAGTAATGGCTACCTGAATTGTTGATAAAAATTTTGTAGGTTCGTCCTGAAAACTTTGAATTAATTCTGCTTTTTTATTACCTTCTTCAACTAATCTTTTTACCTTGTTTTTATTAATGGAAACCATGGCCATTTCAGCACAGGAAAAAAAGGCGTTAACAAAGGTAAGTAATAACAAAATTAATATTTGTGTAATCAAATTATTCCCGTCAGGGTCTGAGTCTAATGACATTATAAAACTTCCTCCTAAAATATAATGGTAATATTTTATCATATTTTATTTCAATGTGCAAGTTTATGCTATTTCTTTCAAATTTAATTTGGAAAAAAAAGTTTCGTTACAATTGTTTATTGACATTTCAGTAGGAAATAAGTTATAATCACCAAGAAAGTAGGTACTTTTATTAATATGGGATATGGGAATATAAGATAAACTAATATTTCCGATGTTATTTTATTCAAAAAAATAAATAAAAATTAATCCAAAAGGTATCGAATTATTGAAATAATTTAAAAATTGAACGATAATTCTGAAACAATACAAATAGCCAAGCTACCTTGTAAGAAAGCCGATAAAAGTAATTTGAAAGGATGAAAAGGTGATAGTAGTGTTAGAAAAGTTTAGTTTATCCAGGGAAGTTAGAGATATTATCAACAATTGCAAAAAAGTAATTGTACCCCAATCAAGAGAAGAATTATTAACCTTAGCCTTTGGTGCCAATGGGAATGATAATTTTGAGGTTACTTATGATGTTGATAATATAGGCAGTGTACTTGAGGCAACAGTCACCCGATGTAAAAATGGTGCAGTAGTAAACTATCCGGAAGACTATATGCGCAGACGTGATCCTGACAGTCTTTTAATTGGAGATGATTTACCAAGTGATAAACCAAGATATGAAGATGAATATAATAGTAAGTTTGAACCTCTTCGTAAAGCTACATTTGAGTGGCTGAAAGAGCAAGAATTAATAATTGTACCATTTATGGCAGGTGGTAATGAATATGGCTATGAGTCTATTTTACTAGCGCCTAAAAATGCAGCTTTTTTTGCAACTGCGCTGGCTGATATCCAAGGATTTGTAAATATAGCTGAAGTGGAAGATATTTTTACACCAAAAGCTGTTGTATATCTTGCACCACCATTTCGTCATACCCATTTTAATGGCCTTCAAAGAGTTGTACACAATCGTTTGCATAATTTGCATGAAGTATTTTCTTATAATTTATATCCAGGACCTAGTGCAAAAAAAGGTATTTATGGAGTTTTGTTAAACATAGGAGAGCAGGAAGGCTGGACTACCGTACATGCTTCAACGGTAAAAGTTATTACCCCATATGATAATGAAATTGTTATTTTACATGAAGGTGCTTCTGGCGGTGGAAAAAGTGAAATGATTGAAAATATTCACCGTGAATTAGACGGTAGAGTAATTTTAGGACGCAATATTGTAACGAAAGAAAAAAATTATATAGAGTTAATTGATACCTGCGAATTAAGACCAGTAACAGATGATATGGCTCTTTGTCATCCTAAAATGCAGAACGAAAGTAAAAAAATGGTTGTTGGTGATGCAGAGCAAGGGTGGTTTTTAAGATTAGATAGTATTAAAAAATACGGAAGTGCTCCACAATTTGAAAGTATTTTTATTCAACCAAAGGAACCTTTATTATTTTTAAATCTGCAGGCTACAGCAAATTCAACCTGCCTTCCTTGGGAACATACCATGGATTCTAATGGAAAACCTTGTCCTAATCCCAGAGCAATCTTACCAAGACATTTTGTACCTAATATAGTCAATGAAACAGTAGAGGTGGATGTAAGAAGTTTCGGAGTTAGAACGCCGCCTTGTACCAAAGAAAATCCTAGTTACGGTATTATGGGATTGTTTCATATTTTACCGCCGGCTCTGGCTTGGATTTGGAGATTAGTAGCACCAAGAGGATTTAATAATCCAAGTATTACTTCATCTAATAGTATGATAAGTGAAGGCGTAGGTTCTTATTGGCCATTTGCAACAGGTAAGATGGTAACCCAGGCAAACCTTTTACTGGATCAGATAAAGAAATCTCCAAGTACAAGATATTTATTGATTCCAAATCAACATATTGGTGCTTATGAAGTAGGATTTATGCCACAGTGGATTACTAGAGAATATATTGCAAGACGAGGAAGTGCAAAGTTTAAGCCAGAACACTTAATCGAATCTCGTTGTAGTATCCTTGGCTTTAGTCAGGAATCCTTAAAGATAGAAGGACATTATATTCGTAAAGCGTTTTTACAACCTGAAATGCAATCTGAAATTGGTATAGAAGGCTATGATAAAGGGGCAGTTATCTTAAAAGATTTCTTTACAAAAGAATTAATAAAATATAATACAGAAGAGTTAGATCCTTTAGGAAGAGAAATCATTGAATGTTTCTTAAAAGATGGTTCACTTGAGGATTATATTAATATAATACCAATGAGATATTAATAAAATAAAAATTGCAATTGCCAACGGGCGCATTAGGAATCTGCATTATATTGCAGGTTCCTTTTTAATTTTATAGAAATTGAGTCCTATAAAGTTAAAAAACGCGACCGGAAATATTTACAATTTATTGCGTTAAATCATCTTTGGTAATTTAAAAATAGTTGAATAATTATTAACTTAAGGAAGATAATAATTGTGAAATAATAATTTAAGTTATTCTAAGGAGACAAATTTATGCCAAAAGATAGTCAGCCAGATAATAAAACCGCAAGAATTAAAAAAGCAAATGGGCAAACACCTATTACGAGGGAAAATCAAAATCATACTCGAAATGCAAAGAAACAATCAAGTGAAAATAATGATGT
>JAQSYR010000071.1 GCA_029256035.1 Anaerocolumna sp.
CAAAATCAATCTTTCGGGTAATGGTATCAATTTTAATTACATAATCCGTATCTGTTGACTCAATCTCTGCTTCATTATTAATAAATAGACGGCTGTTTTTTCCATAGCCATAAGCCAGATAAATATAATCAGCATCCTTTTCTGTAATCTCTGCAGCAAGCTTATGATCAGAAAATATGCCAAGACCTGTATTCTCCAGCGATTTTTCTCTAGGCGAAATAATAGGAATCATAGTTGCTAGATGTTCATCATTTTTACTACGTATGAGATCTCCAATTATCACTTCCTCTTTTCCTACATTAAGTAAATTAATGCGAAACAATCGGTCCAGATATTCCCCTACTCCACTGGTTACGTCACCATTTAACCCAATAATGTCCTTTGCCTTATCTTCCGATAAAAATACTAAAGTATTTCGCCCAAGTTCGTATTTATTTTCAATATAGCGGAGAAATTCATCTAAATAATCTTCATTTTCAGCCAAATCTTTTCCTAATATTATGGCTTTAATATGACTAAAATCTAATTGTTTATCTGACTGAAGTCGGTTCATTTCTTCAATTTCCCAAAAATCTCTACCAGTTAATTCAATGGTTAATTTGTCAGAATCCGTACTTCCCTGCCCAGTAATAGCTTCTAAATCGGGAAGAATATAGTAAACTGTAATCTCACCATCCACTAAATCCACACCCATGGTCTGAACAAAATTACGATCTTCAATTTCAGTCATATCTTTGCAGGCTGTTAAACTGGTAACTGAGATTAGACTAATTAGTAATAACATTGTTTTTACTGCTGATTTTCTTTTTGCTCCCCGTAATTTTCCAATAATAACCACTTTCGCAAAGAAGCTTAAATAATAAATAAAACCGCTGATTAAAGTAAAAATACTTAACATCCAGATACCAATAATAAAAGCATCCTGACGCTTAATAAAACCACCGGGCATATCAATGGATTGGATAATAATAACAGTTGACCACAATTTTCCTTTGGTTTCCTGTAACCCTAAAATACCTGCTGTTATAATAAAGAATAATAGATCTAAAACCCCTACAACCAGAATGGATTGTACAAGATAATGAAAGATTTTCTTTTCTTTTTTTAATAATTCTTTCTCCATATTTACTAAAGGAACAGAAAAAAGCAAAAGTTCCAGCATGGTAAATGTTAAAAAAATCATATATCCACCATTAACAATATCACCAAACTTTTCTGTAAAGATGGGCATAAGATTTGATAAATCCACTTTACTTATTCCCATAAGTGTAAAGAAAAAGATGGGAATTATTACAAGAAAATAAAGTACTTCTGCAATTCTTGCTCTAACTTCCACTCCTTTTGAAGCTGCATAGGCAGACACGGCCAATAATAAAAACAGAATAAGTTTGGTATCTGTATCTTCTAATAATGTTTCTTTTATTACTTCTCCAAATAACCTGGTGACTAAGATGGTACAGGCTACTATTTTAATCATATATAAAATTCCAATGATAAATGTTAAAAATTTACCTACAGTATGAGCAGCATAATCCATTAGATTATTTTCAATGGATTTTGTTAGTAATAATAGAAAACCTGTATAGATGAGTGCAATAATAATACTAAGTATAATGGCGCTAATTCCATCTCTACCAGCTGATTCAACAGCAATTCTTGGAATTATGAGCCATGATATACTAAATAAGTCAAATACAACAATTCGCTTTAATTGTCTTAATGATATTTTTTCATTATCTGAAAACATGGTTTTATGCCTTTCTATTCATCTATTTTTTTCGTACTAACCTTGTCCTTTCTTCTTCTTTGGAAAAGGTTGGTCTCTGATTTAAATCTTTAATCGGATATTTTACCAAGGCATCTTTTCCATCACTGGAGGCTTTCATACCAGATGCAGCAAAAGGTAATAGATAAGGAACTCCAAAACTTTTTAAACCTGCAAGATGGATTAGTAAGATCATACATCCAAGAATAAAACCATAAAGGCCTAAGAAAGCAGAAAGTATAATTAATAAATATCGTATGACACGAAATGCAGAAGCAAATTCTTCATTGGGAACTGTAAAAGCACAGATTGCCGTTAAAGCAATAACAATTACTACCATTGGACTTACTAAATTGGCACTTACTGCAGCATCGCCAATGACAAGACCACCAACAATACCAAGGGTACTTCCCATAGGTCCTGGAAGCCTAATTCCTGCCTCTAATAAAAGTTCAAAAGCTATTTCCATAAGGATTACTTCAAAAAGAACAGAAAATGGTACGCCACCTCTAGAGGCTGCAAAGGATAAAGCCATTGCTGAGGATAAAAGTTCTGCCTGATAATTTACAACAGCAATATAAAGTCCAGGTAATGCAATGGTTAGTAAGGCCCCGATATAGCGTACAATACGAATGAATGTAGCAACTTCCCATCTTTTGTAGGCATCATCGGATGCCTGAAAAAAGGAATTAAGAGTACTAGGTAAGATTAATGCCATAGGCGAATTATCTACCAGAAGAACAACCCGGCCCTCAAGTATTGCTGATGCCGCCTTATCCGGTCGCTCTGTTGCCTGAAATTCAGGAAATGGTGAATACCAGTTGCGTTCCGTCAACTGTTCTAACATACCGCAATCAAATATTCCATCAATTATAAATTCACTAATTCGTTTTTCAATATCAGCCACCACTTCCGGTTTCGCCACATCTTCAATAAAAACAATAGCTACATCTGTTAAGGTTCTGGTACCTACTTTTACTTGTTTCATTTTAAGATTCGTATCTTTGATTCTACGACGAAGCAAAATACGATTAATATAAAAAGCTTCACTAAAACTTTCCTTTGACCCCCGGATAGCAACTTCATTTTCGCTGGTAGGTACTCCCCTGTTTGGCATCCCTCGAACCGATATTTTAATTGCTTTATCAAAACCGTCTACAAGAATAATGGTATCTCCACCCAAAATAAATTGTACTGCTTCATCCATAGTGATTACCTCAGCGATATCGGCAGAACGTAACCCTTTATTTTTTATATATTCAAACTGATTTTCATTTGGCAGATCATCCATTTTATGAATCAAATAATGCAAAGTGTCTTCTTCCAGCAAATCTTTATTTACCATATTATCAATATAAATAAAATAAATATCTATTTTATTCACTCCACCAATAGTTAATTTTCTTTTTACTACATCAGCACAATCTTTAAATAAAGCTTCTAATGTGCTAATATTTTCAAAAAGCTGTTTTTCTAATTTCGCCGTTATTTTATTATATTCATCATGTAAAATTGCCATCTTTATCACCGTTCCTATGGTATCCGTTATTAGTCTAAGTTTGTAAACTTCTTTCATATTATATCCAAATAAGGTGATATTATTTGTCAAAATCTATATTATCCAAATATACCAATTTCAGTTTGTAAACTACACATGTAGAATGCAATTCTTTGTCTTCCATTTTGATTATAAATTGTCACCTTTTTGCTATGTTCGGTTGACAATAATATTTTGTTTGATATAATAGTTCTAGCGAAATATGATGTCATATATGCATAAGAAAAATAGAAAGGACCAATCTCATTTCATTTGCTAATAAATGAATATTGTACAAAATACAATAGATTAGGAATTTATATGAATTTAAAACAAGAAGTGTTAACAAAGCTTGAATCAAATCGAGGTGTAAGTATTTCTGGTGCAAAACTTGCCAAGGAGCTATATGTTAGTAGAAATGCTGTCTGGAAAGCTATAAAATCCTTACAGGAAGACGGCTACTCCATAACAGCTGTCACTAACAAAGGGTACTGCCTTTCAGATAATACGGATATCCTTTCTGCCCAAAGCATTTTAAAATATTTGAATACTAACTCAGATAACCTAAAGATTGAGGTGTATAAAACCATTTCTTCCACCAATTCGGTTTTAAAAAAGGAAGCGGAACTTGGGGAACCAGAAGGCAAAGTAATTATTGCAGAAGAACAAACCAGTGGTAGAGGAAGAATGGGACGGGAATTTTATTCTCCACCAGATACGGGAATCTATATGAGTATACTTTTACGTCCTACTATTACAGCAGAAGAATCTTTATTTATTACTACTTCTGCAGCTGTAGCTGTAGCGAAAGCTATTGAAACAGTGGCTGGTTGTAAAGCCAGTATAAAATGGGTCAATGATATCTACTGTTTTGATAAAAAAGTTTGTGGTATTTTAACAGAAGGTGCCATGGATATAGAAAATGGAAAATTAAAATATGCGGTTCTAGGAATTGGTGTTAATGTAATACAGCCAAAAGGAGATTTTCCTGGCGACTTAAAAAAGATTGCAACCGCAATATTTAAAGATGGAGATTATACCACAGATGGAAAAAGTCGGTTAGCAGCTGAAATTTTGAATTACTTTTGGAAGTATTATAAATCGTTAGAGAACCGAGAATTTATGGAGGAATATATTAACCGTTCCTTTTTAATTGGAGAGGAAATTAATATAATCTCTGGAAATGCATTTAGAAAAGCAGTTGCAATTGGAATAGATAAAGAATGCAGGCTAATTGTTAGAGAGGAAGATGAAACCATAACTACAATATCTTCCGGTGAAGTGAGTATAAGAAAAGTCCCAAACATATAAATAATAAACATATAAACAATAAATATAAATAATATAAAACATTATAATATAAAAAAATTGAACTAATTGAATATGAGGAGTATCCAAGTGAAAAATGAAAGTATTAATACAAAATTAATAACACAGAAATCAAAAATATCTTTAAGGGAACTTATGTATACTGCCCTTTTTTCATCTATAATCGTAATTTTATCTCAAATTGCAATACCAATGCCATTTGGTGTTCCTATTACTTTACAGACATTGGCAATTGCCTTATGCGGTTATGTACTAGGTGTTAAATATGGTTTATTCTCAATTATCGTTTACATACTTCTAGGGGCAGTTGGTCTTCCCGTGTTTGCAAACTTTAAAGGTGGGTTCCAGGCCATATTTGGAATGACTGGAGGTTTTATCTGGGGGTTTATCATCTTAGTTACATTATGTGGATTGCATTTTAAGATAAAAGGGAAAATTGCAGCCATACTACTTGGTGTCCTGGGTCTGCTTCTATGTCATTTACTTGGTGTCCTGCAGTTTAGTATAGTAACTTCTACTCCAATAGCCCAGTCTCTGCTTCTAGTTTCTATTCCATTTCTTCCAAAAGATATCTTCTCAATTATAGCAGCGTATTTTTTGGCACTGGTTCTTAGAAAGCGTTTGCTAGACGCAGAAAAAGAATATTATTAAATATCAAGCTTTAATTGGATTTCCTCTTCTGCTTCCAGCTTAAAGTCTTCAACTTTTTCAGGATGTACCACCGGAAGGTCTTCTAGGGATTGGATACCAAAACTTCGAAGAAATTCTTCTGTTGTACCAAATAAGATTGGCCTTCCAGGTGCATCTAATCGACCAATTTCACATGCTAAATTATACTCAACTAATTTATTAACTGCATGATCACATTTTACCCCACGTATTGCTTCTATTTCCTGCTTTGTTATTGGCTGCTTATAAGCAATAATAGAAAGGGTTTCCAACAATACATCTGTTAGAACATGTTTTTTCGGAATATGGGCAATTTTAATAATAGATTCATACATCTCTTGCTTTGTACACATCTGAAAGGCTGATTCTAATTCGATTATCTTAATTCCCCGTTCTTCTGATTCATATTGATCCATCATATTGCGAATAATTTTTTTTGTTGTTTCTTCATCATGGTCAATAGCAGCTGCAATTCGTTCTAATTCAACAGCTTCTCCCATAGTAAATAATATGGCTTCTATGACAGCTTCCAATCTTTTTAATTCCATTATAACCTCCGCCGTTACTAAATATTAATTAAATTATAAACCATGAAATCAGAAGGCTTGTCCCATTTAATTAAGTACAATACTTTCATCAAATTCTGCAATTCTGTCAGCAATAAACGTAATCTGAATATCCTCAAATAAATTATCCTGAGAAATGATTACCTGTCCAATTTTCATTAACTCTAAAATTCCAAGAAATGTAACAATGATTTCCATTTTGTTTGCCTGCTTTTCTAATAAGCCACGAAAACTAAAGGATTTATTCTTGATTCCATATTCTTGTATTTCATTGATTTTTGTAGATAAATTGATCTCTTCTTTCTCAATGGTACCAAATTTACTACGAATAGGGTCAATTTTATCCACCTGTTTTTTAACAACTGATTCAAATATTTTATGTAGTTTTGCTAGAGTTAGATCCGATAACAGGTCTGATACATTAACATCTTCCTTATACTCCTCAATTTCTTTTGGAATTGTAGATTCCTTAAAGAAAATTCTAGCGGCGTCAAGTTCTCTATCTTTTAATTCAACCGATATATATTTATACATTTTATACTCTAACAGTCGTTCCACTAATTCCTGTCTTGGATCTTCTTCCGTTTCATTTTTCGTTTCATCTTTCGGAAGCAGCATCTTTGATTTTATATTAATTAAAGTTGCAGCCATAACCAAAAATTCACTCATTAAATCTAAATCTTTTGTTTGCATATTTTGTATATATTCTAAATATTGCTCAGTTATTTCAACAATAGGTATATCATAAATATTAATTTTATTCTTATCAATGAGATGAAGCAGTAAATCCAAAGGTCCTTCAAATGCTTCTAGTTTAAAAGAAATGCTCATATGGTAACTCCTTATTATAAAATCAAACTAATAATGTTGGTGCTAAAGTAAGAAATTAGCTGTAATAAAATAGTAAATAAAAGGATTATCTTAATAATATAGTCAAATCTTATAATGGAAAAGTAAGCCCTTGGGGATTTTCCTGCAATCATAAGTCCCATGTCAAATACAGAAACAGGGAATAAATTTATAAAAAACATACTTAAACTAATGAGAGCCGTATATAAAATAATGCATTGATAAAGTATCTCTAAAAAACTACTGGTAACAGAATAAGTAAAGCTTGAATTCATACCAATCTGATACTTTAATAATAAAATACTAAGGATAAAGATGAAAAAAAGTGTTATAAAACCGGTAATTCCTAATAAAAAGTTAGTTCTCTTATCCTTGATTCGATACATATATGGTTTTGAAAAACCTGCTTGATTTGTAATACATAATAATATACCAACAGGATCAACGTAATTAAAAACTTTAAAAATATTATGCTGATTTCTGGTTTCCTTATTGGTACTTAATTTTATAAATAGAAATGACTTAGGTAGTTCATGGAGAATCATTACAAGACTCCCTGCAATAATTGCTGCAAATATTTTAATCAGTTGAAGATTCATTCTTACCTCTTAAATTTTTATTTTCTAAGATTACTGTCATTAATTCTGGTGGATTAAACATTCTTATCTTTAGGGTATGAGTACCTAATCCCCTGGAAACTAACATAACTCTTCCATCTTTCTCAAAGTAACCTGCATCAAAGTC
>JAQSYR010000072.1 GCA_029256035.1 Anaerocolumna sp.
TTTTGGGGGAACTCCATTACAGGAATTATATTTATTAAATAATTCTGTGACAAGAGAACTTACCAACAGAAATATAAGCATTAACAGAACCTTTGTAGGTAATTATATGACAAGTATTGATATGGCTGGTGCCTCGGTTTCTATTATGAAATTGGACGATCAGTTAAAGGAGCTATTATCATCCTATAGCAATGCACCTGGATTTAAAGTAGATGGTCCAGTTGAAAAGGTAAAATATAAGGAACTTACTGCACTAAGTGATGAAGGAAAGGATATTTCATTTACAGTAAATACAGACGAAAGTTACGCAATCATTAAGGACAATATAATTTCACTTCATAATATGATTTATATGATTGATAAAATGAGTGAATGTATCATTAAAAATGAAATTCCATTTTGTGAACTTGATTCCCATGCCGGTGATGGAGATTTTGGAATGAGTGTAGCAAAAGGATTTAAACAGTTAAAAAGAGAATGGCATGAAATTATTGAAACCAAAGCCCATTCCATCGGAAGCTTTTTAGAAGCATGCTCCATGGTAATCATGGAACATTGTGGTGGTGCATCAGGTCCTATTTGGGGTTCTGCTTTCAGGGCAGCAGGAAGATATGTTGGAGATAAAAATCAATTAACAATTGGAGAATTTGCCAACATGCTTCAGGCAGCTGTAAAAGGAATCCAAAGTACTGGCGAGAGATCTTTTGGAAGAGGTGCCGTTGTGGGAGACAAGACATTAATTGACGCTTTCGTTCCTTGTGCTGATTCATGGACAGAGAGTGCAAAAAATGGTGTTGATGTAAAAACTGCTTTTATTGCTGGAGCACAGGCAGCAGTTGAAGGAGCCAAGGCTACAGAAAAGATTGTAGCAAGAATGGGTAGGGCTGGAACCGTTGGAGAAAGAAGTCTTGGTTATCCGGATGCCGGCGCTTTCGGACTAGGTGTCATATTTACTGATATTGCATCAAGTATTAGATAAAAATTAAATTTTGGTGTAACATGGACCTAAGCAAGTCGTTAAAAGGCTTTTTTTGCGTGTATTTATATTTTACTCCTTGGACTTTTGCTTTCCCTGTGATTATGTTACAATAAGGAAAAGCTGTATAACTTAATGGGGCGAGGAGGCACAGAATGAAATTCATACATATTGCAGATGTCCATATAGGAGCCACACCAGATGCAGAATATCCGTGGGCAGCACAGCGGGAACAAGAGATTTTAAGAAGCTTTCAACATATTACCCACCTATGTAATGAACAGGAGATAGACCTTTTGCTCATTGCAGGAGATTTGTTTCATAGACAGCCCTTAATCAGAGAATTAAAAGAAATTAATTATTATTTTGCCAAATTAAGAAGGACCCAGGTTGTGTTTATTGCGGGTAACCATGATTATATTGGGGCAAGGTCTAATTATTTAGGTTTTGAATGGAATTCTAATGTTCACATGCTTATTGAAAAAACCATGGATAGTATCTATCTGGAAGAAATCAATACAGAAGTATATGGATTTAGCTACCATATGCGGGATATTACAGAACCTCGCTATAACAAGGTTTATCCAAGCTGTGAGGAAAGAATTAATATTCTGTTAGCACATGGTGGTGATGAAAAAAACATCCCTATTGATAAAAAAGAATTATTGCAAAGTGGTTTTGATTATATAGCCCTTGGGCATATTCATAAGCCAGAAATATTTGGAGAGCATATGGCCTATTCTGGTTCCTTAGAACCAATGGATAAAAACGAAATAGGACCTAGAGGGTACATTTATGGGGAGATGGATAAAGAAGGTGAACTATGTAACATACACCTTGAATTTGTTCCTAACTCTATACGACAATATATTAAGGCAGAGATAAAAGTGGACCAAGGAATAACCAGTGGTGAGTTAGCCGATAAGGTAAGAGAGTTGATACTAGAAAATGGTGTATCTAATCTATATATTTTACAGTTAACTGGAATCAGAGATGCTGATATTTTATTTTCTAAAAAGGATTTAATTTCCCTTGGTAATATTATTGATGTTATTGACCAAACGGTTCCGGACTATGATTTTGATGCTTTGTATGAGGAAAACCAGGATAATATTATTGGATTTTTTATAAAAAGTATCAGGGAGAATGGACAGAAAAGCGAAATTTCAGATAAAGCTTTATATTATGGAATAGAAGCCTTGCTTAATATCAGGAAATAAAGTTTTAATTTTTTACTACAAATACTTAAAAGAGGTGGCAATTTGCGCTTACAAGAACTAAGGTTGAATCATTTTGGTAAATTTCATAATACTACAATACAATTAAAGAGTGGAGTCAATTTGATCTATGGTGATAATGAAGCCGGAAAAACAACAATACATGCATTTATAAAAGGTATGCTCTTTGGTATTGAACGGTTGAGGGGTAGAGCATCCAAAGAGGATCCTTACCTTAGGTATCAACCATGGGATGTGCCAGGGGCGTATAGTGGCAGCATGGATATTGAGGTAGAAGGGAAATCTTATCGCATTATTCGAAATTTTCATAAAAATACAAAGAGTTTTCAAGTGATGGAAATAGAAACAGGAAGAGAAGTTGAAATTCATCCAGAACACTTAAAGGACCTTTATGGTGGACTGACGGAGGCTGGATTTCGTAATACCATAAGTATGGAACAGCTTAAGACGGCGACGGATCAGGAATTAGCTCTAGAAGTTCGTAATTATATTACAAATCTATCTTTGTCAAAAAGTGATGAGGTTAACATCACATCTGCACTAAGTTTCTTGCAGAATAAGACAAAAGAATTGGAAAATAAAATAACCAATCTTAAAATTGATGAATTGGAAAAAGAGATAGCCTATGGCATTTCCTGTGAGGAAAGGATTGACAGGCTCTCTAAGGATTTAGAACTAATAAATGAAAAAGAAGGAAGCCTGCTTAATAATAAAAATTCTGATGATGTATTTCCCAAAGAACTAGAGGGATTTATAACTTTGGATGAATTTAAAGGGTATGTTGAGCAGTTTCCTGCAATCAAGGAAAAGTACAAGAATTACCTTGAATTACAAAACCAAGTAGTGGAAGAAGAGAATACCATTGCTGATTTTGAGTTTAGAAAAAATGGGGCTAACGAGGCACAAGCAATGGTAACCCTTATGAAAAATCAGTTAGGGGAGATAGATACTTATAAAAATCAAATATCCATCCTGGAAGAAAAGCAAAAACAACAAATGGAAAACCAGTATGTGCTA
Source organism: Anaerocolumna sp. (assembly GCA_029256035.1). Classification (GTDB taxonomy): domain Bacteria; phylum Bacillota; class Clostridia; order Lachnospirales; family Lachnospiraceae; genus Anaerocolumna. The sequence goes on from JAQSYR010000072.1 coordinate 3,232, forward strand.
GAGAAGAACAAGCAAAGGACGGGGTTCCTTCTTGTGGGGATTTTAGGGGTTTTAAGTGCATTTCTATTGTTAGTAACAGGATTTCAAACCGTAGGTTTTTTGTCTACTGCGGGTGTAACAAGCGCCGGGATACTTTTCTATTCTTTGTTAATAAAAAAGTTAAATATAAAAATAAAGGCAATTAAAAAGAATAATGAAGATAATGAGGTAGTATTAAAAGAGCAAAAACAAGCCCTTCAGGCTATTTATATGGAGCATAAAGTAGATAGAGAATCGGATTTAAGAAATAAGTATGACACAATATTAAGAAGTTCTATACAAATGGAACAGGTACAAAGGGAAATTGATTTTAAGACAGAACAGTTAAACATGCTGCATAATAAAATAAATAAATTACAGAATGAACTTTTAGACTACTTTCGATTATTTACCAACATTGTTTTATCTATAAGTTCTGAAAGGAATCCACTTAGTGATGTTTTTCTTCAGGCAGTAGAAGACTTTATTAACAGCTGGAAAAGTAATTTGGTCACGGACCAGCTAGAGAAGCAAAAAGCTATGGAAGAAATCAATATACAAAAAGAAAAAATAAAGTGGGAACTAGAAAGGTTGGAAGAACAAGAGATAAGATTAATAAAGAATAGAGAATTGTATAAAGAACATCTACAGGTAAGGCAGGATGCTACAATTGAACTAGAAGCAATCAAATTAGCAGCGGATACTTTAAGAAAATTATCCACAGAGATTCACTATGATTTTGGAAATAAATTAAATCAATTAGTATCTAAACTATCAACCCAGGTAACTAGTGGTAAATATAATAATATTAAAATTGATGAAAAGCTTGATGTAAAAGTAGGACATAATGCAGACTATCTTCGACTAGAAAGCTTAAGTGCTGGAACCATAAATCAGATTTATTTTGCACTTCGATTAGGGGTTGCAGATTTAATTTACGGCAAAAATAATATGCCCATCTTATTAGATGATTGCTTTGCATATTATGATGATATCCGGGTTAAGGCTGCATTAAGATCACTTGCTTTGGAAGCCAATACCCAAATTATTATATTTACCTGTCACCACAGGGAAAAAGCAATATTAGATGAAATGGGTGAAAGTTATAACTACATTGATTTAAACACTTGCCAAAAGACAGGTATTACTGGTGCCTAAGTGGAATATGTGAGGACAGAATGATAAATAAAGCCAATAAAATTAAAAAAGTAAGTTCTAAGCAAACTTCCAAAGGTTCTTTTATAAAAAGTGCAGGAAGACTGTTTCTTGTTCTAACTTTGATTAGTTCTATCTTTATCTTAGTAGCTGGACTTATATTTTACAATAAATATGGGCCAGAGTTAATACAATATCAAAAGGAAGCCATTGAAACTGTACATAGTTCTACCATTGATACTTTTCGTCAGATGGAAACAAGTTTGGTTTACGATACCAATGGGGATTTATTATCTGTTGTAAAAGGAGAAAAGGATGTTTATTATCTGGAGTTCTCTGAGATACCAAACCAGGCGAAGCAAGCCATGATTGCTATAGAAGATAAGAAGTTTCTGTCTCACGAAGGGGTGGATGGACTTGCTATTATTCGAGCAGTAATTGCATTAGTAAAAAATGACGGAAATATAACACAGGGAGCCAGCACCATTACCCAGCAGCTAGCAAGAAACTTATTCTTATCCAATGAAGTATCTTGGGAGAGAAAGCTAAAAGAAATGTTTATAGCCATAGAACTTGAGAAAAAATATAACAAAGAATTAATTATGGAGTTCTACCTGAATAATATTTACTTTGCCAATGGATATTATGGCATTGAGGCTGCCAGTATGGGGTATTTTAATAAATCCGTAAGGGAAATAAGCCTGTCAGAGATTGCTTTTCTTTGTGGGATACCAAATAACCCGACTATTTATGATCCTCGTACTAATTTTGATAATGTTATAGAACGACGTAATAGAATATTAAATCAAATGTATGAAGATGGTAAAATCAGTGATTTGGATTTTAAATCTGCTACAAGCCAAAAAATTGTGCTGGTTCAGAAGAAAGCAACCAGGAATAATTATATCGACACTTTTGTTTTTAATAATGCAACAAAAGCACTTATGGCTGAAGCAGGATTTGAATTTCGTTATGAATTTAAAAGTGAAACAGATAAGAATCAATATGAAGAGGAATATTATGAGTTATATTATCAGTTTCAGAAATCTTTGTTTTATGAAGGATACCGTATTTATACAACCATTGACATGGAGAAGCAGCAGTTGCTCCAAAAAGCAGTAGATGATACATTAGCAGGCTACAAGGAAGTAAATGAGGAGGGAATTTATACACTTCAAAGTGGTGCAGTATCCATTGATAATCAAACAGGTAAAGTGGTTGCCATAGTTGGAGGAAGGTTTCAAGATACCGTAGGCTATACTTTAAATCGGGGATATCAAAGCTTTAGACAGCCAGGTAGTGCAATAAAGCCTTTAATTGTATACACACCTTCTTTTGAACGTGGATATTATCCAGATAGTATAGTTGAGGATGAACCTTTGGAAGACGGACCAAAGAATTCCGGTGGAAATTATCTTGGTAAAATAATGCTTAGCAGGGCTGTCGCCTTATCCAAAAACACAGTAGCATGGAAGCTGTTTGAAGAATTAACGCCTAAGGTTGGATTATCTTATCTGTTTAAAATGAATTTTTCAAATATAGTCGAGAATGATAATACAATGGCAGCATCTTTAGGTGGTTTTACCGTAGGTGTTAGCCCGTTAGAGATGACAGCTGCCTATGCTACCTTAGAGTACGATGGACAATACAGAGACCCTTCCTGTATCATTAAAATATTAGATGCAGAGGGAAATATTATTGTAGGTGAAGATATATCTGAGAAAAGAATCTATAATAGTAACGCAGCAAGAATGATGACAAATACCTTAACAGGTGTAATTCAAAACGGAACTGGAAAAGGACTTGGTTTAAAGAATATGCCAAGTGCCGGAAAAACTGGAACAACCAATAATAACAAGGATGGATGGTTTGTAGGTTACACTCTATATTATACAACAGGAGTTTGGGTAGGTTATGATATTCCAAAAACATTAGGGAATTTATATGGCGCAACCTTGCCTGGAGAAATATGGAATATATATATGGCTGAAATACATAAAGGACTTAAGAAAATAGAGTTCCCTGCATATGAAGATAATAAAGACCCTTCTAAAACAAAGGGGGAAGACGATCTGATAACGGATAAAGAATCTGGGGAGGAACCAGCAGAAATACAACCAGAAGAAACTATGATTGAAACTACAATAGATGAAGCAGAAGAAACAGCAGAAGAAACAGTTGAAGAAACAGTTGAAGAAACAG
>JAQSYR010000073.1 GCA_029256035.1 Anaerocolumna sp.
TCATATCCTTGTTCACAGCAACTTAAGATTTCCTCCTTAGTAAGACGGTAACGGGTTATATTTTTGTTACTACGGCGAATCCCACAATAGTAACAATCATTCTTACAATAGTTACTTACTTCAATTAACCCTCTGGTATAAACCTTGTTTCCAAAATGTTTTTTAGAAATGTTACGGGCTTTTTCCGCTAGATAGGAAGCATCTTCGGAAGAATAGTGTTCAAGTAGATAAATAAATTCTTCTTTCTTTAAGATTCTTTCTTTTTCCAAGGTGTCAATAAGTGTTTTCACATTTGGCATCTGTCTTAGTTCCTTTCTTCGATGAGGGTGTCATAAGTCATCGGTCTGGTAAAATTGAAGCAAAAAAATCCCTGTGCGAAAGGCACAAGGATAGTCTATACAAAATAGCCTATATCACTTCTTGATATAAACTATGATGAAATCTATACTCTCGCCTTTTCACTTGGGCGTACCCTTGTGTTCAGCACGATTACTTTATATAGTATGTTCGCTGGCAGGAATTCTATTTGTTAATTCCTTAACAACTTACATCTTTATTATAATCTTAATTTCATTAAAAGTAAATATAATTCGTATATTTATTGGTTATTAATTCAACCATAATGTGTTCTTTAAATTGACTGGTCAGAAGTAATTCTTCCTTATTACTTTGCCAACAGTTATCACTTAGTTGTAAAATTGCGTCTATCACTTTATAGCATATTTCAAAAATGTAACCACAGTCATTTTTCATAGTATGAATACTTTTCTGGTACAGCTTATACATTTTGATTATGTAATTGCAGATTTCTTCTGCATTTTTACATTCCAATGGGTACTCAATACTTGATTTTTCCCCCACCTTCTGTATATATGTATTCAGGGCAGGTATTAACTCTTTTTCATAGGAGATATGTTCCTTCATACTTCCCTTATAAGAAGAATTGTGAGCATAAGTAAAATAATCCGCAAGGTAATGAGCTATTACCCCTAACTGTCTGCAGTAAAATCTGGTGATCCCTTTTTTAAAATCATACTGATCTGTAATACTTAAAATGGCTTCTTGTAATATTAAAAATGTACTATGAAATGTATGCTGCTGATATACAAAAGAGGGTTGACAGTCCGGTAATATACTTCCCATGTAAAAAGATTTTTTATAGTGAATTCTACCTTTCATATGGCTATCTCTGGCTAAAAACACTGCTAAATCAATGTGAGACTTTTTATTCATAATAACCTCCTGTAGTTACATTTACTCATTCCATATAATTTCAGAAGGAATGTGAGAACTATGCTATAATCACTGTGATAATTCTGATGAAGATAATCAGAATAAATAAAACCTTTGATGTTATTTCATTTTCGGATGCATTGGGATTAAAATAACTTCATAAGGGAAAAGCGAGGAGGCTACATTATGAATTCCTATATTTTATATGGAATAACAATTGTTTTATTAATCTTATCTTTTTACAAAGACAAGAAAAAGACAAAGATGTCACTAAAAAAAGCCTGGAAGTCTTTTGAAAATATTCTTCCAGAATTTATGGTAGTTATTTTAATCGTTGGTTTGCTTTTGGCAATACTAAATCCTGAAACTATTTCAAAAGTAATTGGTGCAGAATCCGGCTGGTTAGGAGTAATTCTTTCTGCAGTTATTGGTGCCATTACTTTAATTCCAGCATTTGTTGCATTTCCAACGGCTGCACTGCTTCTTAATAATGGGGCTGGTTATACTCAGATTGCCGCTTTTGTTTCAACTTTAATGATGGTTGGAATTGTTACATTGCCTGTAGAGTTTAAATATTTTGGTAAGAAATTATCCATTAGCAGAAACCTACTTGCTTTTGTTTTTAGCTTCCTTGTGGCTTATCTTATGGGAATGGTGGTGACTTTATGAAGAAAATAGTAAAAAGATACCGGGCATTTATTATTGTTCTTTCGATACTTTTGGTTTTAACTTTCATTAATAAAGAATTGGGAAGCAAAGCCCTTAGCATATCTGCAAATCAGATCAAAGAAATGTTACTTGTCATCCCCCCAATCTTTGTGCTTCTGGGATTATTAGATGTATGGGTGCCAAAAGAAACTATGATTAAATACATGGGAGAAGGCTCCGGTCTAAAAGGCGTTATCCTTTCATTTCTTATTGGTTCAGCTGCTGCCGGACCTTTATATGGCGCATTTCCTGTTGCTGCTGTTTTTATGAAAAAAGGTGTTAAGTTTATGAATATTCTTATCTTTATTGGTGCCTGGTCAACCACTAAGATTCCAATGTTTCTTTTTGAATCTGCTGCTCTTGGCAGTCAATTTGCAATTACCAGACTCTTAATTGATATTCCTGGAATTATTATTATTGCATTTATTTTATCCAGATTAGTTTCAAAACAGGAAGTGGATGAAATCTATGAACGGGCAGAAAACCTATAATTTCATAATATAATTTCAAAAACCTTTTTATATTAATATTATATCTTTTGACCGTAATCAACAAAGCATAGGACACAAAAACCCAGTGTATATAAAATCATTCGGGCTATTTAAAACTCAGCAGAAAATATTTTACTTTTCTGGTGAGTTTTTTTACTTTCTTCTTCACATTTTTAACAATATCTAGTACAATCATCATAGGATAAAATTATGGTAAAGTACAGCATACTAAATATAAAAAACCGACTGGAGTGATTGTTACGGAAACGATAGATATTGTTGTTCCCTGTTATAACGAAGAAGAAGTACTAAAAATTTTTTATGAAGAGACAAAGAAGATATTAGATTCCATCAACAACTATACCTTTCAATTTATTCTGGTAGATGATGGAAGCAGGGATAAGACACTTTCTATTATGAAAGAACTTGCTGAAATATACCCTGATGTCAGCTATTTGTCATTCTCAAGAAATTTCGGAAAAGAAGCAGCCATGTACGCAGGATTAAGGTATTCTTCCGGCGATTATGTTATTGTAATGGATGCAGATTTACAGCATCCACCTGCATTAATTCCTGAAATGGTAGCTGGAGTAAAAGAAGGATATGATTGTGTTGCTGCCATGCGTACCACAAGAACCAATGAAGCAAAGATTCGCAGCCTTTTTTCAAGAATGTTTTATCGCCTTAGTAATATGCTGACAGATGTTTCCTTGGTTCAGGGAGCCGTGGATTTTCGTATTATGTCAAGGCAGATGGTGAATGCTGTGTTAGACTTATCTGAAGTTCAGCGATTTTCCAAAGGGATATTTTCCTGGGTGGGCTTTAAAACCAAATGGCTCCCTTATGAAAATATAGAGCGAACCATTGGCAGTACAAAATGGAGTTTTTGGAATTTATTTAAATACGCTCTGGATGGAATTACTGCATTTTCTATTGTACCACTTAGGTTAGTTTCTATTATGGGATTTTTTATCTCTGTTTTTGCATTTATTTATATTATTATCACAATTACAAAAGCTTTAATCACTGGAATTGATGTTCCTGGATATGTAACTACGTTGTCTACCATCTTGTTTTTAGGGGGTATTATAGAACTCTCTCTCGGTATTTTGGGGGAATATATTGGACACATTTACATGGAATCAAAGAATCGTCCCATTTTTATTTTAAAACAGACCAACATTAACTTAACAGATAAATATAAGTAATTGAGCAGGTGTCAAAAGTCTAACTTCATATATATAAGAAATGGCTGGGTATATATATTCATCTGGACTTGCCTTTCCCTTCGGACGGTCTGCGCCATCTGAATATATATACCCAGCCATTCACAACTTTACGTATTAAATGTCTTTTGACACCCGAATCGTATATCTATATTCATTATTAAAATAAATAACACAATAAATTAGGATACTACATTAAATGATAGAAGTGAGAATTGATATGAGACAGATTGTTTATAACTTTAAAGCAGCTATTCCCCGTATGATGAAATCCCAAAATGCTAATTTGGTATATTTGTTATCTTTTTTTCTTCCGATTTTTGTTATGCTTGGACTATATATTTCACGAGGCATTTATCCTTTTGGGGATAGTGCCTATTTAGTTCGTGATATGTACCATCAGTATGCTCCATTTTATACGGAATTCGCCAATAAATTAAAATCCGGTGAAAGTCTTACCTATTCTCATAACATTGGTATGGGAGTAAATTTCACTGCTTTATATGCTTATTATCTTGCAAGTCCGGTTAACTGGCTGCTTACTATTTTGCCGGTAAAATCCATGATAGAAATTATGAACCTTATTATTATTGGCAAAATTGGTTTCTGTGGTTTCTCCTTTTCTTATTATACCAGTAGGCACTTTGGTCAAAAGGACATACGCTCTGCCATATTTGCATTATTTTATGCTTTGTCTTCTTATATGGCGGCTTATAGCTGGAATATTATGTGGTTGGACAGTTTAATACTGCTTCCCCTTATTCTGCTTGGCACCGAGCGTTTGGTTCAAAAGCCAGGTATAAAAAGTGGCTTCTTATACAGTATCTCCTTAGGTATTGCCATATTTTCTAATTATTACATAGGCATTATGCTTTGTATCTATAGTGTCTTATATTTTATATACGTATTAGTGATTACCAATACTTTGCATGGCCCTGCAGCCTATGTTAGAAAACTGGCTCAATTTGGTGGTTTATCACTTATGGCTGGTGGTTTATCCGCCTGCCTGCTGTTACCAGAATATTTTGCTCTTCAAATGTCAGGTTCTAGTGATCTTAGTTTTCCTGATACTTTAGAAAGATACTTTTCCATTTTTCAAATGTTATCAAGAATGTTAATGAATGTTCCTGTATCTACCGGACTTACACATGAACCTAATATATACAGTAGCGTTGTATTGTTTTTACTCCTGCCTTTATATTTTTTCCTTCCTCAGGTCAGAAAAAGAGAAAAATTAGGGAAAGCTCTGCTTATTTTTATCTTCCTGTTAAGTTTTAGCCTGAATATTCCTGACTTTATCTGGCATGGATTTCATTTTCCTAATAGTCTGCCTGCCAGACAGTCTTTTATCTTTATCTTCCTGTTACTTGAAATGTCCTATGAAGCATTTCGAAACATAAGAAATTTTACAGACAAACAGTTATTTGGTTCATTTGCTGGTACCATTACTTTCTTTCTATTACTTGATCATTTTCTGGCAGGGGAAGAATATTCCTATGGTATTATTTATCTAAGCGCTGTATTTGTGACATTATATCTGGTTCTTTTTTCATTGTACCGAAAGCATGGCGTAACTATGACAGGTAAATATATTGGGTTGTTACTAATCTTTATTATGGCCATTGCAGAAACTGTAATTAATACCAGTGCTACTGGAATTGAAACAGTAAATCGAACCAACTACACAAATGATAATCGTTCCATTGAAACTCTGGTTGAAAAGGTAATGTCTGAGGATTGGGATTTTTATAGAATTGAAAAGTTTACCAGACGAACAAAAAATGATGCTGCCTGGAGTGATTATCCTGGGGTTTCCATATTTTCTTCAACTACCAATGCCCACTTAAATGATTATCTGGATCAACTGGGTTTACAAAGTTCCACTAATGCTTATTCCTTTAGCGGACAGACCCCATTAACTGCTTCCCTGCTATCTGTCAAATATATGTTAAGTAACATTTACCTGGATTCCACTTCTTTAACTGAATTATATGCTGAGACAGAGGGACAATATCTTTATAAAAATAACTACACTCTTCCCCTTGGTTTTATGGTTACTACGGAATTAGAGGAAGCTTGGGATTCGGATTCTAGCAATCCATTTACAGTTCAAAACAATTTTGTGCAGGCTGTACTTGAAACATCTGAGAGATCACAAGATGATATACTTGTAGAAGGTGATTTATTTGAACCGGTGGAACCAAATGTTACCGGGAAAATTGGAACCATTCCTGTGACTACAGATAAGCCTATTTTTATTTATACCAATACCAGTGACCTTACTTCCCTTGATATTACAGTCCGTTCATCAGAGGATGAGATTATTTCAACCAAAAGTATTACTGATTTAAAGCATAAGTATATTGTTAGCCTGGGAAGTACGACTCCAGGTAACACCATTAAAATTACAACTACAGATGAGGTTGATTCTATTTCTTTCAACGCATACAGCTATCACAATGAACTGTTTGAAGCCGTTTATCAGGAACTAAAGGAACAGCCCCTGGTATTAGAAATCTATGAAGATACCTATATGAAAGGTACCATTACTGCTAACGATGCTGGACTTATGTACACTTCCATTCCTTATGAAAAAGGATGGAGCGCCAAAGTGGATGGTGTGGAAACTGAAATCACAGCCTTTAAAGATGCTTTACTTGCTGTTCCGTTAACTAAGGGCCAACACACAATAGAACTCTTCTATTCTCCACAAGGGTTGGGCATTGGAGTACTCATTTCAAGTATCAGTTTAGTTATGTACCTTGTTTTATTTATCTATAGCTGGAAAAAAGAAAAATACTAAATTAAAAATAGAGTTTATATAAAAGAGGAAATCCCAATGAACATTAGCAAAAAATTACTTACCATCCTAAAATCAGATTTGGTTCTCATTATTGCTGCAACCTTAGCGCTTCTTTCAATGCTTTTTGTTGCACCTTCCATTAACTATATTAATTATATTGATTTTCGTGTATTAAGTTTATTATTTTGCTTAATGGCTGTTGTAGCAGGTTTTAATAAAACAGGGGTATTTCTTCATCTATCCAGAAAACTGTTAAACCAGGTTTCCCATTTAAGGGCTTTGGCATTTGTCCTATTTTTGCTTTGCTTTTTTTCATCCATGTGGATTACCAATGATGTTGCACTTATAACCTTTGTTCCCTTTACCCTAATGCTTCTTGGTTTAACAGGGCAAACCAGCTCTATGATATATATTATCGTAATGGAGACCATTGCTGCCAATTTAGGCAGCATGCTGACTCCCGTAGGAAACCCTCAAAATTTATACCTTTATTCTTATTACAATATTTCCTTTGGGGAGTTTATAATTACTGTCCTACCCTTTACCGTTATATCCCTGCTAGTCCTTGGTCTTTCCGTTCTAGCCATAAAGAAGGAACCTTTATCCTTTGAATTACCTGCTACCGATGACCTGAGCAGCCAGTCCCGCGGTATTGCAATTTACACCTTCCTTTTTGTTGTCTGTATTATGAGTGTATTGCATTTTATTGATTACCCAGTTGCACTAGTAATTGTACTACTTTGTAATTGTGCCTATGACAGGAAAGTATTACGTAAAGTAGACTATGGTCTATTACTTACTTTTGTTTGCTTTTTCCTCTTTATTGGTAACCTGGGAAGCTTAGAGGTTATTAAGAATTTTATCTCTACTATTTTAATTGGCAGAGAGCTTATAGTTTCTACACTGTTAAGCCAGGTAATTAGCAATGTCCCTGCTGCAGTGTTGTTATCCACCTTTACCTCCGACTATAAATCATTACTTATTGGTACTAATCTAGGTGGACTTGGAACTTTAATTGCCTCCTTAGCAAGCTTAATATCATTTAAATTCTACTGTAAGACCCAGAATGCCCAACCCATAAAGTACCTGATTACATTTACTGGTATAAACTTTTTATTTTTGATTCTTTTACTAAGTGTTACTCTTATATTGTAAGATCAAATGATGGTAGATAGTAAAAGAATAAAGTAAGTGGAAAAAATATTTATTTATTTTTAGAAATTTACTTTACATTTACTATTTTATGTGATACAATACAAATGTATTTAAGGGTTGGTTTTGATTCACATATTTTTGTAAGTCATTAATTCACTATTAATGCTTTACAAAAATATGTGATTTTTATTTTCTCACAACGGTGAAGATGTATTCGTACATTTCTCCGGAATCTTAACTGATGGATTCAAGACTTTAGAAGAAGGTCAGAACGTAAACTTTGACATCACTAAAGGCGCTCGTGGAATGCAGGCAGTTAACGTTACTCTTGCATAATTAAACCGAAAGCTAATAAACCCTTCAAAGTCTGACTTTGAAGGGTTTTTTTATGTTATAGGAATTTGACAGCCTCCGGTGGATGCACACGAGCAAAGCTCGGCGGCTTTTTATAATAAATTAATACACCAAGTTTCTTTGCACCACTCTGCATATACTATTACAAATCATTTAAATCAATTTAATCTCATCATTTATCTCCAGATCTTTTAACTTGGCTGTTCCCGATGGTGCTTCAATGACATAACTTGCTTTCCATACAACCGGACTAAATTCCATCTTTTTTAAATTGGGAATGATTTTGCATATCTTATGATTTTTATCCACAAAGATAGCATCAATGGAAAACTTCATCCCCATCATATGAATACTATTACACGGCATTATAATTAAGCCGGAATCTTTCTCAAGACTGTCTCTGCCTAGCAGGCCTTT
>JAQSYR010000074.1 GCA_029256035.1 Anaerocolumna sp.
TCTGGAGTAGCAACCCTGGCAAAATTATTAAATCCTAATGTTAAAATTATCGGAGTGGAACCAGCAGGCGCTAATTGTATGCAGGAATCTCTTAAACAGGGAAAAGTCACAACACTTTCACATGTTGAAACCATTGCAGATGGTACGGCGGTGAAAACCCCAGGTGCTAATATTTTCTCTTATGTACAAAAATATATTGATGATATTATTACCATAGAAGATCATGAATTAATTGTATCCTTCCTGGATATGGTAGAAAATCATAAGATGGTAGTAGAAAATTCCGGTTTGCTTTCCGTGGCAGCGCTAAAACATTTAGACTGTAAAAATAAAAAAATTGTATCCATTCTAAGTGGTGGAAATATGGATGTTATTACAGTTTCATCAGTTGTACAAAACGGATTAATACAGAGGGGCCGTATATTTACTGTTTCAGTACTTTTACCAGACAGACCAGGTGAATTAGTTAATGTAGCAACTGTAATTGCAGAGCATCAGGGTAACGTAATTCGTCTGGATCATAACCAGTTTGTTAGTATAAACAGAAACAGTGCAGTTGAACTTACCATTACCATGGAAGCATTTGGCCATGAACATAAAAATTCAATTGTGAAAGCCTTAAAGGATAAAGGTTATTCTCCCAAAATGGTTCAACCCAAGAATTTATATATCTAATCTTTGGTGGTAAATTCAAAACAAAGTCATCTCTTCTAGAAATTACAAGAATGGATGACTTTGAATCTATAAAGTAATTCTTCATTTTTTATTGACATATGGCAATAGCAACCTTTGTAAACGAATAACATTGTATATATATTCATCTGGGCCTGCCTTTCCCTTCGGACGGTCTGCGCCATCTGATTATATATACACTGTTATTCATAACTTTACTAAAACCATGACTTATGACACCCTAATCAATTATATTTTGAAAAATTATTGAGAAATATTTACAAGATTAAAAGAATCTGTTATAATGTCTCTATTCATTCTATTCTATACTTACTATTCTTCATAGTTAAAACTTTTCTATATAGTTAAAACTTTTCTATATTTTAATCCCTTACGTTTCCATTTTGTAAATCTGTTAATTTTATTCCACATGTAGTTATTAAGAAGAAAGATATTGGCTTTTCATTATGAAGGAAATCTTTTAGGAGGTGAATTATCTTCAAGTAGACAAATGAGTTCTTATTCAAGTAAACAAATGAGTTCTAATTTAAGTAAACAATTGAATTCTATATTGACAAAACTAATAATATAAGATATTATAAAAACAAGAACACTAGTTCGTAAGTGAAAAGGAGAAAATTTATGTCAAAGGATGATAAAACGAGAGCATTAGAGTCCGCTTTAGCGCAGATAGAAAAACAATATGGTAAAGGTTCCGTTATGAAGCTTGGAGATACAGCGGCTCATATGAATATTGAAACCATTCCTACAGGTTCCATTAGTCTGGATATTGCGTTAGGTCTTGGCGGTATTCCTAAGGGAAGAATTGTAGAAGTTTATGGACCAGAATCCAGTGGTAAGACTACGGTTGCATTACATATGGTAGCTGAAGTTCAAAAGCGTGGTGGAATTGCAGGCTTTATTGATGCAGAACATGCACTTGATCCTGTTTATGCTAAGAACATTGGCGTAGATATTGATAATTTATATATTTCTCAACCTGACAACGGAGAACAGGCATTGGAGATAACAGAAACAATGGTGCGTTCTGGTGCAGTAGATATTATCATAGTTGACTCTGTTGCGGCTTTAGTACCAAAAGCAGAAATTGATGGCGATATGGGAGATTCTCATGTTGGCTTACAAGCAAGATTAATGTCTCAAGCACTTAGAAAACTAACAGCTATCATCAGCAAGTCAAATTGTGTTGTTATATTCATTAATCAGTTACGTGAAAAAGTCGGAGTTATGTTTGGTAATCCAGAGACTACTACTGGTGGTAGAGCACTTAAGTTTTATTCCTCCATACGACTTGATGTTAGAAGGATTGAGTCCTTAAAACAGGGTGGCGATATTATAGGTAATAGAACTAGAATTAAAGTAGTGAAGAATAAGATTGCACCACCATTTAAAGAAGCTGAGTTTGATATTATGTTTGGCCAAGGTATTTCTAGAGAAGGTGATGTTCTTGATCTGGCTGCAGCAGAAGACATTGTAATTAAAAGTGGTGCTTGGTATGCATATAATGATGCAAAGATTGGACAAGGAAGAGAGAATGCAAAGATTTTCTTAAAAGATAATCCAGAAGTTTTTGCTGAGATCGAAAAGAAAGTTCGTGTAAAATACAATATTACTTCCGATACTTCTTTAGAAACTGAGAAAGATAATAAAGATAAATAAATCAATATCCCAAAACAAACGGTATATTTTAGTATTACTAAGTGCCGAATGTTTTGGGATAATTATTTTGGAGGCGTAGATGATTGTTACAAGACTAGAATATAAGGATAAGGGAAAAGTTAAAGTTTATATGGATGGGGACTATCATTTTACTCTTTATTTAAAAGACGTTAAAACATTTTCCTTGAAAGAAGGCAACCAGATTTCTAAGGAAGATTATCAAGAAATTGTAAATGTTGTTCTACACAGAGCTAAACTAAAAGCAATGGCAATATTAAAATATATGGATAGGACAGAACAGGAATTATCCTACAAACTAAAACAGGCAGGCTATGTGGAAGAGATTATCATGGCAGCCATAGATTATGTAAAATCTTATCATTATCTTGACGATGAAAGGTATGCCAGAAATTATATTGAATATAAAAAGTCTGCTAAAAGTAAAAGACAGATTGAAATGGAACTTATTAATAATGGAGTATCCAAAAACTTAATACAGCAACTATTTGAGAATGAGTATTCTGGAGAAGAAGAGGCTATAAGTAAGTTAATAGCAAAAAAAACTAAAAATATTGAACTTAAATCAAAGGAAGAAAAATTAAAATTAGCAAATTATTTATATAATAAAGGATATTCCATGGATTTAATAAAAAAATCATTAGAATTATAGAATTTACTCCAAGAATTTTTGTATTGTAATTCAGCAAATGATGAGTATAATATATTTATGATTCAAGTGACTTAAGTTATTAGCCTAGTTAAATATATTAAATTTATAACAATGATTTAATGCCATCTTCTATGACACTAAATCAACAATAAAAATGGTAATAATGGAGTGAAAAATGGAATTAATAAAACCCTATAAAAAAAGTTTTGATTACTCTTATACTTTAGGTGCATTTCCCACCATTGAATTAATCAAAGGAAATGCTGAAATTGTAAAAGCAGTGTATTTGCATTCGAGTTTTACGGATCGTGAGGCAATTTTACAGTTATGTAAAAACAATCAAATTCCAGTATTAGAGAATGATAAGTTGTTTCATAAAATTAGTGATAAAGAAAATTGCTTTGTTATTGGTGTTTTTAGTAAATATGAAGATCATTTAAATTCAGACAAACCACATATTGTACTTGTGAATCCAAGTAACATGGGGAATCTAGGAACAATTATTCGTACAGCCGTAGGTATGGGGATATATGATATTGCATTAATCACTCCTTGTGCGGATTTATTTCATCCTAAAACAATTAGGTCTTCCATGGGAGCTGTATTTAAAATACGTCACCAGCACTTCCCATCATTTCATGAATACAGAAAGAATAATATGAAACATGATGTGTATACCTTTATGCTAAATGGAAGTAAAACCTTAGAAATACAAAATTGTCCGAAAAGTCAATTGTTCTCTCTGGTATTTGGAAATGAAGCAACTGGACTGGATGATTCGTTTTTAGAAGTGGGAACCAGTATTTTAATACCTCAATCGCCGGATGTTGATTCATTAAATATCACCATTGCCGTTGGTATTGCAAGTTTTTTGTTTACACATCAATAGTTTATGTTAGGAGAGTACCATGGAAATGATAAATATAAGAATGGCAACACTAGACGATGCTAGAGAAATTTTGGATATCTATGAGCCATATATTTTAAATACAGTAATAACTTTTGAGACCGAGAGAATTTCATTGGAAGACTTTAAAAATCGTATGGAAACCATTATGAGCAAGTTTCCATGGCTAGTGTGCACCATAAATGAGAAAGTAGTTGGATACGCCTATTGTTCTCCTTATCTTACCCGAGCAGCATATGCCTGGGATTGTCAATTTTCTGTATATGTATCTGAAAAACACCATAGAAAAGGAATTGCATCGAAATTAAGTGATGCACTCTTTCAATTAGTTAAAGCACAGGGCTATTATAATATATACTCACTTATTTGTGTTCCCAACGTTAACAGTATAGAACTTCATAAGAAGTTAGGATTTGTAGAAATTGGAACCTATTTACATACTGCATTTAAGTTTGGGGAATGGAGAGATGTATTAATTATGGGTAAAGTACTACGTGAAACAGTAGGTGAACCAAAGCCTATTATCCCTATTGGTAACCTAGATAGTAAGATAATTGTTGATATCTGTAGTTTTGAAATCTAAGTATACAATGAAAAAAGTTTTAGATATAAAAATTTATATAAGACAAATAGAAAGATAAAAAGATTTATATAAAAATAGCTTGACAAACCTATTATAATTCGATATACTACCACCTGTAAAGAAAAAAACTTTACAGGTGGTGATTTGCTTTATGAGAAAATTTGATGACACTGTCATAAATGATGTTCAGATGAAAAAAGAGGATAGAATCACAGATGATAAATTAATTGAGAAAGTTGAATTATCAATTCTATTTGATTTTTATGGGGAATTATTAAAAACACATAATAGACATATATTTGAAGATTATATTCTGAATGATTTGTCATTAAGCGAAATCGCAGATGAACAGGGAATAAGCAGGCAGGGAGTACATGATATCGTAAAACGCTGCAGCAAACAGTTAAAAGATTATGAAGATACTCTAAAGTTAATTAAAAAATTTGACTTAACAAAAACAAAGATAAATCGTATTAAAGAACTTTCAGAAACTTTATATAAGAATAGTACTTTGTATGCAGATGAACTAAATGAAATAATACAACTATCAGATAACATATTACAAGATCTATAAACATATTAGGAGGTTTTAGCATGGCTTTTGATAACCTTTCCGAAAAACTGCAGAATGTATTTAAAAACCTAAGAGGTAAAGGTCGTTTAACAGAAGCAGATGTGGCGGCAGCCTTAAAAGAAGTTAAAATGGCATTATTAGAAGCTGATGTTAACTTTAAGGTAGTTAAGAATTTTATTAAATCTGTTCAAGACCGTGCAATTGGTCAGGATGTTATGTCAAGCTTAACCCCAGGGCAGATGGTAATTAAGATTGTTAATGAAGAACTAGTTAAATTAATGGGTTCTGAAACAACAGAAATAGCATTTAAATCAGGGAATGAGATTACTGTAATATTAATGTGTGGTCTGCAAGGTGCAGGTAAAACAACAACCACAGCAAAATTAGCTGGAAAGTTTAAATCCAAAGGTAAAAAACCTTTGTTGGTAGCCTGCGATATCTATCGTCCTGCGGCCATTGAACAATTACAGATTAATGGTGAAAAACAAGGTGTTCCTGTATTCTCTATGGGAGATAAACATAAACCTGTTAATATAGCAAAAGCAGCTATGGAACATGCGGCTAAGAATGGCTATAATGTTGTAATTTTAGATACTGCAGGTCGTCTTCATATTGATGAAGATATGATGAATGAGTTAATTGAAATTAAAGAAAACATACCTGTATACCAGTCAATTTTAGTAGTTGACTCCATGACAGGACAAGATGCAGTGAATGTATCTGAGATGTTTAATAATAAAATAGGTATTGATGGTGTAATTCTTACCAAGTTAGATGGTGATACCAGAGGCGGTGCGGCACTTTCCATTCGTGCAGTAACAGGAAAACCTATTCTTTATGTAGGTATGGGAGAAAAATTATCCGATTTAGATCAGTTTTATCCGGATCGTATGGCATCTAGAATTCTAGGAATGGGTGATATTTTATCCTTGATTGATAAAGCTCAGGCAGAATTTGATGAAACAAAAGCAAAAGAATTAGAAAAAAAAATAAAGAAAGCTGAATTTGATTTTAATGATTATTTAGAACAAATGCAGCAGATTAAGAAAATGGGCGGTATTAATGATATCCTTAAGATGATGCCAGGTGCTGGCCAATTAAAAGATGTAGATATTGATGAGAACGCGTTATCTAGTGTGGAAGCCATCATTTATTCCATGACAAAAGCAGAACGGGCCAATCCCGATATGATTAACCCATCCAGAAAAAAACGTATTGCCAAGGGTGCAGGCGTTGATATCAGTGAAGTTAACCGACTGATAAAGCAATTTGAACAAGGCAGAAAAATGATGAAGCAATTTTCTGGTATGATGGGAAGTAAACACGGTAAAAAAGGTAAATTTAAATTACCTTTTGGATTTTAAGACATTGTAAGTTTATAACTTTCAATATAAATTTAATCGGTTTATCCCGATTATCGTTGTTTCAGATTCCAGATCCCCAAGAGATGGTAGATTTATCGAAGAAATCGGTACTTATGATCCAACTAGAGAACCAAGTGCTTTCAATATAAATGAAGAGGCAGCTAAAAAATGGTTATCCAATGGAGCACAACCTACTGAAACAGTTGGCAATTTATTTAAAAAAGCCGGCATTACAAAATAATTGTATTTCACATTCCTGTGGAGGTGAAGAGTAATGAAAGAATTGGTTGAAGTAATTGCTACATCACTGGTAGATCATCCTGCAAAATCTATTCGTTCAGTTGTAAAGGCAGCAGCAACAAAAGATGATAAAAAAGTAGTTGTTGAGATACTACAATAATTTAAAAATTACAAGAACCCAGTCTTTTAGGCTTGCCGTAAAGGTATGGGTTCTTGTTTTATCATTTGTTAGAAACCATTGATATTAAGTAGAATTTTATAAGAATTGGGTCTTATGAAATTTGGATCTATACAGATAGGAGACAATTATGGATAATTTCTTAAGAGTTGGAGTCATTACTACGTCACACGGCATAAAAGGAGAAGTAAAAGTATTTCCAACTACCGATGATGTAAATCGATTTAAAAAATTAAAACAGGTAATATTAGATACTGGAAAAGAACACATAGAACTTGAAATTGAAGGAGTAAAATTCTTTAAGCAACTTGTTATCTTAAAATTCAAGGGAATTGATAATATAAATGAGATAGAAAAATATAAGGGAAAAGATTTGCTTGTATCTCGGGAGAATGCTGTAAAATTAAATAAAGATGAATATTTTATTTTTGATATAATAGGTCTTAAAGTAATTACTGATACACAGGAAGAATTAGGTGAACTGGTAGAAGTATTAGCGACCGGTGCAAATGATGTTAGAGGCTTTGAGAAAGGGAACTTTTTATGAATTTTCACGTCTTGACACTTTTTCCAGAGATGATTGAACAAGGCTTAAATACTAGTATTATTGGTCGAGCTTTGGAGAAAGAATTATTAAAACTGCAAACAATTAACATACGGGATTTTGCAGAAAATAAGCATAATAGAGTAGATGATTATCCATATGGTGGTGGGGCAGGAATGGTAATGGCTCCAGGCCCGGTTTATCGCGCCTATGAACATGTAAAGAATCAATTGACCAACAAAAAACCAAGGGTACTCTATCTGACCCCTCAGGGGCAGGTTTTTAATCAGCGTTTGGCAGAGGAATTCTCCCAAGAAGAGGACTTAGTGTTTCTGTGCGGTCATTATGAAGGAATTGATGAGCGAGCATTAGAATTAATTGTTACCGACAATGTATCAATTGGTGACTATGTATTAACCGGAGGTGAATTAGCAGCAATGGTTATGATCGATGCTATCTCAAGATTAGTTCCTGGAGTCTTAAATAATGATACTTCAGCTGAATTTGAATCATTTCAAGATAATCTT
>JAQSYR010000075.1 GCA_029256035.1 Anaerocolumna sp.
ATGGCAATCGATATGATGACTGCACTTGGTGGTTCCGCAACAGTTATGGGTTATAGCGAAATATATACAGGTCTTCAGCAGGGAGTTATTGATGGTGCTGAAAACAATGTAACAGCTCTTCGTGATCATGGTGAAGTTGCTCAGTACTATTCCTTTGATGAGCATACTCGCATTCCTGATATCATTGTATTATCTGCAAAAGTATGGAATGAGATGACTGCAGAACAACAAGAAATTATGAAGAGCAGCGGAGCAACAGCAGCAGAAGAGTATAAAACAGCATGGGCTGATTTTGAGAATGAAGTTCTAGAAAAAGTAACTACTGAATTTGGAGTTGAGCTAGTAAGAGATGTTGATATAGCTGCATTCCAGGAAGCTGTACAACCAATTTATGAAAAACTGAAAACAGATAATCCAGATGTATATGGAGTGGTAGAACAGATTCGTGAATTAGCAAAATAGATATATTAGTTTTATATATGGCTGTGGTCGGCATGTCTGGCAGCAGCCATATATTATGATAATTAATTTTCAAGGAGGATAACAAAGTGAAGAAATTAGATAGAATTTTAGACACAGGTATGCATATATTGATGGCTGTTGCAATGCTTTCTTTAGTTGTGGGAGGGACATGGCAGATATTTACCCGCTGGATTTTACGTGATCCTTCAACCTTTACAGAAGAATTTATGCGCTATATGCTAATCTGGTCAAGTATGATAGGTGCAGCCTATTGCTTTTATAAAGATCAGCATCTGAACCTTGATTTAGTCAAACGCAGGGCAAAAGGTGTATTTGGATTTATTCTAAATATATTTATTGAGGCATCAATTTTATTCTTTGTGGTTTATGTATTTATATATGGTGGTGGACGTATGATGTTAAACAGTACAAATTATTCACCTGTAATGCATATTTCTTTTAAAGCTTTATATTTTATATTACCACTTTCAGGTGTCTTTATCGTATTAGCACGTATTTTAAAATATATACAGATGTTTATGGATTCTAAAAATAACAAGAATAAAGAGGTGGCATAATGGTAGTTCAAGCATCCCTAATACTTTTTGGTGTATTTATACTTATGTTGGTTTCTGGTGTTCCAATTTCAGTTGGAATTGGACTAGCGTCCATCGTTACGGCTTTATTTAGCTTTGAACCAGAGGTTTTTGCAATTACAGCTGCACAGCGTAGCTTTTCAGGTATTGACTCCTTTTCCTTATTAGCATTACCTTTTTTTACTCTTGCAGGTAATATTATGAACAAAGGTGGTATTGCACATAGATTAGTACGATTGGCTCGTCTTGGCGTTGGCTGGATTCCAGGATATCTTGCAGCTACAAATGTACTTGCTAATATGTTCTTTGGAGCAATTTCAGGTTCTTCCGTTGCTGCTACTTCTGCAATGGGAAGTATTATGAATCCTCTTGAAAAAGAAGAAGGATATGATCCTAATTATTCTGCAGCAGTTAATATCTGTTCTGCCCCAACCGGTATTATTATTCCTCCAAGTGGTCCGTTGATTCTTTATTCTATAACGGCAGGTGGAGTTTCAGTTGCTGCTTTGTTTATGGGTGGATACCTACCAGGTATTCTTCTTGGAGTGTGTGTACTTGCTGTAGCAATGATTATAGCATATAAACAAGGGTATAAGAAATCTACAATCAAAGAAACTGCATCTGCTTTTAAGGTTATCATGGATGCATTACCTTCTCTTCTGGCGATAATCATTGTTATGGCGGGTATCCTTTTAGGCTGGTTTACACCTACAGAAGCTGGTGTTGTAGCAATACTATATTGTGGACTTCTTGGTTTCCTTTATAGAGAACTAAATTTGAAGAATTTATATGTATTACTTGCAGAAACTATGATTAGTTCAGCAACAATTCTGTTTTTAATTGCAACTTCAACAATAATGTCATATGTTATGTCATACTCAGGTATTCCTGCAGCCATTAGCCAGATGCTTTTAAGTGCATCTAGTAATAAGTATGTTATATTGTTAATCATGAATTTATTCCTATTATTTATGGGTATGTTCTTAGATCTTACCCCTGCAGTACTTATTTTTACACCAATATTCCTTCCAATTATTAATAGTATTGGCATGAGCCCTGTTCATTTTGGTATTATGTTCATTTTAAACCTTGGTATTGGCTCTGTTACACCACCAGTAGGTTCCTGTCTGTTTGTTGGATGTGGTGTTGGTAAAGTTACTATCGAAGGTGTTACAAAATATATTATACCATTGTTCTTTGCAATGGTAGTGGCTTTAATGCTCGTAACTTATATACCAGCAATTTCACTTTTTATTCCACAATTATTAGGATTGGTTTAAGAAAAAGTTTTGGATGTCTGAATAGCTAAAAGGCTTAAGGCCTCCTTTAGGAAAGATGAATTAAAAAAATATGGAGGTATAAGCATGAAAATATGCACTAAATTCAATAGTTATGAAAACCGTGACGGAATATATTTGATTCATACAAATTGCGCAGATATTAAAATATGTTTTGTGACCGATGAAATTGTACGTGTTAGAACATCATTTGACAAAAAGATGGAAGAAGAATCTTACGTTCTTGCGACCACAGCTTGGGAGGATCGCCTGGATGAACTGTTTCAAGAGGAGCGCAATCAGAAAGAACCGGTAAAACCAGTAGCCTCTGAGCAGGAAAATAAAATAATATTTTC
This sequence comes from Anaerocolumna sp., assembly GCA_029256035.1. Taxonomy (GTDB): domain Bacteria; phylum Bacillota; class Clostridia; order Lachnospirales; family Lachnospiraceae; genus Anaerocolumna. The sequence continues at coordinate 2,692 of JAQSYR010000075.1, forward strand.
AACTGAATCAATAAGCCTTGAAATGCAGAAAGATCCGCTTTGCTTTAAATTATATGATAGTGAAGGAACATTACTTTATAGTGATATTGAAGGGAATCCGTTTATCCTGGACTCTAACGGTCGTATAACCCACTATAGCCGTATGGAAGAAGATGAATGCTTTTATGGATTTGGTGAGAAAACTGGAGTACTTAATAAGAACAAAACCTTTATGAGAGAGAAAGCAACCGATGCAATGGGATATGATGCCACAAAAATGGATACTCTGTATAAACACATCCCTTTCTATATCCGTATGAGTAGAGAATCACAAAAAGCAATTGGTTTATTTTATAATAATTTTTATGAGTCTGTATTCAATATGGGGTGTGAGAAGAGTAACTATTGGCCACGATATACCTATTGGCAGGCTGATGGTGGAGACATTGATCTCTTTTTCCTTGGAGGTAATTCTATTAAACGTGTGGTAGATAATTATACCTTATTAACTGGACGCCCTGCATTATTACCAAAAAGGGCTCTTGGATATCAGGGTTCGTCTATGTACTATCCTGAACTTGAAAAGGATAGTGACGAAGCAGTACTCAGCTTTATAGATACTGTTAAGGAAGAAGGATTTCCAATCGATGGATTCCATCTCTCATCAGGATATACAAGCTATAATAACCGTAGATGTGTATTCACTTGGAATACAACAAGATTTAAAGATCCAAGAGCTTACTTTGCAGCAATGAACGAAAAAGGTGCACAGAATGTACCGAATGTTAAACCAGGTATTCTACTCTGCCATCCTTGGTTTGATGAATTTGAAAAGAAGAATGTTTTTGTGAAAGCTTCCGAAGGTAATGACTACGGCGTAGGAAAATGGTGGGGTGGAGATGGAGCATTCTGGGATTATACGAACCCTAAGGCACGTCGTGAATGGATGAATTATCTCATTGAGAATGTTATCAATATGGGAACTAATTCTGTTTGGAATGATAACTGTGAATATGACAGTCTTCTTGATAAGGACTGTATCTGTGATTTTGATGGAAAAGGTGGTACTATTGGTCAGTTAAAACCGATTATGAGCACACTTATGTGTAAAATAGGAAATGATGCAATTAAAGAGCATGATGCAAATGCCCGTCCTTATGTGGTATGCCGTAGTGGTAGTGCAGGTATCCAAAAATATGCCCAGACCTGGTGCGGAGATAACTACACCAGTTGGACTTCACTTCAGTATAATATTCCAATTATTACAGGTATGGGATTATCAGGACAACCAAATGAAGGAGCTGATATTGGAGGCTTTGCAGGGCCGGCACCTGATGAAGAGTTATTTGTTCGCTGGGTTCAAAATGGTGTATTCCAGCCACGTTTCTCAATTCATTCAGCAAGCAATGATAATACAGTAACAGAACCTTGGATGTTTCGAGATTCCGCAGATTTGATTCGAGGCGCAATCTTATTTAGATACCGCATGATGCCATATCTGTATTCTGCTGAATATGAAGCAAATCAGATAGGCGCCCCTATTATGAGACCTTTAATTTATGAATTCCAGAATGATCCAAATGTATATGACGAAAGTTTTGAGTTTATGTTTGGAAGAGATATTTTGGTTGCAAATGTTATTGAAGCTAATGCAAAAACCAAGAAAGTATATTTACCAGCTGGATGCAAATGGTATGATTGGAAAGACAATTTTGCTTGCTACGAGGGTGGACAGACCATTGAGATTCCGGTAACACTTGAAACCATTCCTATGTTTATCCGTGAAGGCGGGATTATACCTATGGCAGCAAATCAGATTATGAGCATGGAGCGAGATCCTATGACATCTCTTCATTTGACTTTAGCACCAGGCGGAGATAGATCCTATACACTTTATGATGATGATGGTGTATCCAATGATTTTAGGAAAGGAATTTTCCGTAAAACTACAATTCATATGTCTGGAACAGATGTTGTAAAGGTTGATTTTTCAGCAGTTGGTGAATATACAGATTTTGTTGAGGATATAAAGGTAGAAATGATTCGTAAAGACAGAAGTCCTTTCTGGGTTACTGTTGGAGACCGTAAGCTTGTGCAATTTCTAAATCGTAAAAAATTTGAGAAAGCAAAGGAAGGATGGTATTACAGTCAGACCAAAAAAGCGGTAGAAGTGAAGTATAAGAATCCAAAAGATTCAGTTACCTTAACCGTTTCCTTTGAAGATTTTGATTTGATTGGAATGTAACCAAAATTCTAAGAGAAAGGATATGTATTTATGCTGCTAAATCAATATAAATCAATAGAAAAGACTGAAAATGGATTTTTAATACACGGTGATTGTGCTGATGTTATGCTGGTATTTATGAATGATGATGTAATCAGAATTCGTTCCAGTTTTGATAAGAATTTTAAGGAAGCTTCCTATGCGTTAGTTACAACCGCGTGGGAGGATGACCTTGATGAACTTTTTTCAAAAGAACGTACACGTATTAAAGCACTTGATATAGGTTATGAAGAAGAGGAGACAAGAATTACCTTTTCAACCAAAACTGTTAAGCTTGTTCTTAACAAACAACCATTTAGTTTCCAGCTTTATAATAAAGAGGGAATACTCATTTATCAGGATTTGAAAGAACGTGCTTTTGACTATGATCAATTGGGTCGTATTTCACATTACAGTTGTGTTGACCGTGACCATGATCATTTCTACGGTTTTGGTGAAAAAACAGGGCATTTAGATAAAAAGGGGAAACGTCTTCGTATGTCACCAAAGGATGCAATCGGACATGACCCAGAGTTTGGAGAACCTCTCTATAAGCATATACCATTCTATATTCGCATTAATGATCAGACGAAAAATGCAGTAGGGTTGTTTTATAATAATTCCTATGACTCTGTATTTGATATGTGCAATGAAATCAGCGGTTATTGGGATCGCTATTGTTATTATCAAACAGATGGTGGGGATATTGATCTATTCCTGATGTATGGACCTTACATGACTGATGTTATAAATCATTATACCTGGCTCACTGGACGTTCAGCCATGCCTACAAAACAATCTCTTGGATATACTGCATCTACCATGTACTATGCAGAACTTGAAAAAGATTGTGATAAAGAAATCTATAAAGTAATTCAAAAACATCTGGACGAAAAAATTTATATTGATAATTTCTGGTTGGCTTCTGGATACTCTTCTGGAGAAGAGGACAATTTACGGTATATTTTCAACTGGAATCGAAAGAGATTCCCAGATCCGGAAGGCTTCTTTGAGAAAATGAGTGGAATGGGAATCAATGTGATACCAAACATGAAACCTGGGATTCTTAAAAACCATCCATATATGGATTTATTTAAGAAAAATGATGTCTTTGTAAAAACTCCAGATGCTAGTGATGATTATATTGGACGCTGGTGGGGTGGTTATGGAAGATTTATAGATTTTACCGGAGAAAAGGGACGTAATACATGGAAAGAGCTTCTAAAAGAGACACTTTTAGGTAAGGGTTCCAAAACCGTATGGAATGATAATTGCGAGTATGATGGGGTGGAAGATCGTAATGCAGTTTGTGATTGCGATGGACGTAAAGGGACCATGGCAGAACTTAAAATTATTCATTCAAACTTGATGGCATATGTAGGACGTGAAGCTCTTGAAGAAATGTATCCTAATGAGCGTCCTTATATTATTAATAGAGCTGGATATGCTGGAATACAAAGATATGCCCAAGTCTGGGGTGGCGATAATCTGACTGACTGGCGTACGGTAAAGTTTAATAT
>JAQSYR010000076.1 GCA_029256035.1 Anaerocolumna sp.
GAAGTAGGTCATCTTAATATGGGTGCAGGAAGAATTATTTATCAGGAGTTAACAAGAATTACAAAAGAAATTAAGGATGGTGACTTCTTTAAAAATGAAGCACTGTTAGAAGCAATCAATAATTGTAAGAAAAATAATTCTGATTTACATCTAATGGGATTATTATCTGATGGTGGTGTACATAGCCATATAACTCATGTCTATGGATTACTAGAACTTGCTAAAAAAGAAGGTTTCTCAAATGTTTATGTTCATGCTTTTTTAGATGGAAGAGATACTGCACCCACCTCAGGAAAAGGTTTTGCCCAAGACTTGACAAATAAGATGAAGGAACTTGGTGTTGGTAAGATTGCTTCCGTTATGGGGCGCTATTATGCTATGGACCGTGATAACAGATGGGACAGAGTAGAAAAAGCTTACCGTACTCTGTTATTTTCTTTAATTTTAGACCAGATAGAGCAAGAGAAATTACCAGAGCATTTTGTGATGATAATTTCAATGGATTTACCCGTGACAATGGAAGAATGCCATTAACTTATGTATGCTTTTCAGAATATGATATAACAATTCCAAATAAAATTGTTGCATTTCATAAAATGTCTATTGATAATACATTTGGACAATTTCTGGCAGAAAATCATAAGACACAGCTAAGACTTGCTGAAACAGAAAAGTATGCCCATGTAACATTCTTCTTTAACGGTGGTGTTGAAGTACCAAATGTTGGTGAGGATAGAATCTTAGTTAATTCACCAAAAGTTGCAACCTATGATTTACAGCCAGAGATGAGTGCTTTTGAAGTTGCTAAGAACCTTGTGGAGGCTATTAAATCATTAAAATATGATGTTATTATTGTAAATTTTGCAAACCCAGATATGGTTGGACATACAGGTATTCAGGATGCTGCAATTAAAGCCATTGAAACAGTAGATCAATGTGTTGGCATGGCATATGAAGCTTTATTAGAAACCGATGGTCAGATGTTTATCTGTGCAGATCATGGAAATGCGGAACAGTTAATCGATTACGATAATGGAGAACCATTTACAGCTCATACCATAAACAATGTTCCATTTATCCTGGTAAACTATGATACTAACTATACTCTGAAAGAAGAAGGATGCTTAGCCGATATTGCACCAACTTTAATTGAAATGATGAGTATGACCAAACCTGCAGATATGACAGGTACGTCACTTCTTATTCATAAATAATTTACTAAAATTGTATTCTTGTACAAAAAGTAGTTGAATATTCATTGATTGTATGTTAGAATACCATTGTAGTTCTAGGAGGTGTAAGATGGACATTTTGAATGTATTCGTAACGATTGTTTACGTTTTGGTATGTATTGCTTTAGTTGTTGTAGTATTAATGCAGGAAGGTAAATCAGCAGGATTATCTGGAGCAATTAATGGTGTAGCTGATACTTACTGGGGCAAGAATAAAGGACGTTCCATGGAAGGTGCATTAGTTAAAATTACAAGAGCACTTGCTGCAGCATTTGTCGTTCTTTCAGTTGTATTAAACATAATTTAGATTTTAATAAAAACACTCCTGTTTTTGGGAGTGTTTTTTTATGTTCCAAGGATGGGAACTAGAGATGCTATTAGCATTACATTTCACTTTTCAGGTGCTTAATTGGATGTCATAACTCTATCGAATTTACATATAAAATGTCTTAATAAATGTATTGAGATATGGTCATTTGATATTATATAATAAAGAAAAAGATAAAAGGACGAGAGCTTATGAGTGAAGTATATATTACAATAGTTATAATAATATTAACCCTGGTTTTAAATAAATTTAATAAGCTTTTATTTAAAGGGATTTTGAAAAGGCGTAATAAGATACATTTGAAATTCCTCCGCTCTATTATTTCTGTTTTCATTTATGCCATGGGAATTTACGGTATTTTATTATTATTTGGTTTTACAGAAAAATTAGCAAGTTCTCTAGTTACAAGTTCAAGTATCATTGTAGCAGTAGCCATATTCGCCGCTCAGGAAAGCTTAAATGATATATTAAGCGGAGTTATGCTATCTTGGAGTAAGCCCTTTGAAATTGGTGAGAGGGTGCAGATTATTGGCCTTAATATTACGGGGATTGTGGAAGATATTACGGTTCGGCATACTATCATAAGAACATTTAATCATGCCAAAGTAGTGGTACCTAATAGTGTTTTGAATAAACAGGTCATTGAGAATAATAGCAATGTTGATAGCAGAGCCGGTAATTTTTTAGACATAATTATTAGTTATGAATCTGATCTTAATAAGGCTATTAGTATTCTTGAAGAACTGGTGTCTACACATCAATTGGTACTTAAATCCGATGAGACACCAGTTAAAGTTATGATCCGTGATCTTGCTGAGAATGGTATTGCATTAAGAGTTCAGGTATGGACAAAAGAAGTTAGCGAAAATTTTTCAGCCTGCAGTGATTTGCGAAAGAGTGTTCTTGAGAAATTTAAAGAAAACAATATAGAAATTCCTTATAAACAAATTAAGGTTGTTAATTCTTAATAAAATTCATTGTATATAATTAAATAGAAAATTATTACGTGATTTTGGAGTCATAAATCATAGTACTATGATAATTTATTATATTACTTCCAAGTATTTATTAAACTGGAAACAGTTTAATTATAATCGGCCTTTTATAAAAAATATTGAAATCTGTATTATTTATAGGAGAATTATGGTATACTAAGCAGTAACTAAGAAGATTTTTTAGGCATAGGAACCTAATAATCATGGAGGTAATATGGAGAAGATAATTTTTGAAGAAAAGAAAAAAATTCTTTTGGATTTTATAAATAGCGATAGTTATCAACCAATGAAGTTCAAGGAAATAAGCACAATTTTACAGGTTCCCCGAAATGATAAGCAGGATCTGAGAGATATCCTAACTTCTCTGATTGCAGATGGGAAATTAGAGCAGGATACCAAAGGACGTTATAAAATGGCTGATGACAGTACAAAACCTGGGATTTTTTCTGGAACACAAAGAGGTTTTGGTTTTGTAATAATTGAGGGGGAAGAGGAAGATGTTTTTATTCCTGAAAATGCAACCAAGGGAGCTTTGCATGGCGATAAAGTAATTGTTAGCATTAAAAGAGACCGAACCGGAAAAAGGCGAGAAGGTGAAATTGTTCGAATTGTTGATAGAAATACAACAACGGTAGTTGGAACTTTTGAACAAAGTAAGAATTTTGGTTTTGTAATTGCTGACAATCAGAAGTTTGGTAAAGATATTTTTATTCCTAAGGAACATACCAAAGGAGCTGTAAACGGTCATAAGGTAGTAGTGGAATTAAAAAGTTATGGGGATAAGGTTAAGAATCCTGAAGGTAGAATAATTCAAATACTTGGACATATTAATGATCCCGGTGTAGATGTTTTGTCAGTGATTATGGCCTATAATTTACCAACGGAATTTCCAGAAGAGGTTATGGCCCAGGTAGAATCCATACCAACAGAGGTACCTGATAAGGATAAAGCCGGAAGAAAAGATATTAGAGATCTTCAAACTGTAACAATCGATGGTGAAGATGCAAAAGATTTAGATGATGCTATTACATTATCTAAAGAGGGTAATATGTATCATCTCGGAGTTCATATAGCGGATGTTACCAATTATGTAACAGAGAATACACCCCTTGATAAGGAAGCGCTTAAAAGAGGAACCAGTGTATATCTTGTTGACCGTGTGATTCCTATGCTGCCCCATAAATTATCTAATGGAATCTGCTCATTAAATGCAGGAACCGATAGATTGGCATTAAGCTGCTTTATGGACATTGATGATCAAGGAAATGTAGTAGGACATGAAATTTCGGAAACATTAATCCGTGTTGACAGAAGGATGACATACACCAGTGTTAAAAAAATTCTTGAGGACCATGATGAAGAGGAAAGAAAAGAATACCAAGAACTGGTACCTATGTTTGAACTAATGCTAGAACTAGCAGATATTCTTCGGGAGAAAAGAAGAAAGCGTGGTTCCATTGACTTTGATTTTCCAGAAAGTAAAATTTATCTGGATAAAGAAGGACATCCAGTTGATATTAAACCATATGAAAGAAATAAAGCAACAAAAATTATTGAAGATTTTATGTTAATTGCAAATGAAACCGTTGCAGAAGATTACTTTTGGCAAGAGATACCTTTTGTTTATCGCAGTCATGAGAATCCGGATTCTGAAAAGATTAAACAGTTAGGTATTTTTATTAATAATTTTGGTTACAGCATTAAAGTTAGCCAGGATGATATTCACCCGAAGGAGCTTCAGAAATTATTACTAAAAATAGAAAATACTCCAGAAGAACCATTAATTAGCCGTCTAACACTGCGCTCTATGAAACGAGCAAAATATACAAGTACAGGAGACGGTCATTTTGGACTTGCTGCAAAGTATTATTGCCATTTCACATCACCAATACGAAGATATCCAGATTTACAGATACACCGTATTATTAAGGAGAATCTTGGAGGTGCCATGAGTGAAAAAAGAGTCGGGCACTATAGCCACATTTTACCAGACGTTGCTATGCAGTCAAGTATAACAGAACGCCGGGCAGATGATGCGGAACGAGATGTAGAAAAATTAAAGAAAGTTGAGTATATGAGTCAGTTTATTGGTGAAACTTTTGAAGGAGTAATCTCTGGAATCACCAACTGGGGGATGTATGTTGAACTTCCTAATACAGTGGAAGGAATGATACGTGTAACAGAATTAAAAGATGATTATTATATTTATGATGAAAGCAATTATACTATGATAGGTGAACATACCCGTCGAACATTTAAGCTAGGGGAAAAGGTACGTGTGGAAGTGATTGGAACTGATAAATTGCAGCGTACCATTGATTTTGTTCTTGCCAAAGAACCTAAAGAAGAAGACCAGTAGAATAAATCAATAGCATAAATCAGGAATCATCGTTATTTTGGGAGGAACTATGGCGAAAGATAGTATTAAAATGATCGCAAATAATAAAAAAGCTAGGCATGATTATTTTATAGAGGAAGCATTCGAGGCGGGGATTGTACTTCATGGTACGGAAGTAAAATCCCTTCGAATGGGAAAATGTAGTGTAAAAGAAGCATTTATTCGTGTCGAGAATGGGGAAGTTTTCGTCTATAATATGCATATCAGCCCTTATGAGAAGGGAAATATATTTAACAAAGATCCATTACGTATTAAAAAACTTCTACTTCATCAGTATGAAATTAATAAAATAATGGGAAAAGTAGCACAGAAAGGGTATACCATTGTACCTCTTAATGTTTATCTAAAAGGCAGCCTTGTAAAAGTTGAAATTGGACTGGCCAGAGGTAAAAAACTTTATGATAAACGAGAAGATATTGCCAAGAAAGACCAAAGAAGAGAAGCAGAGAAAGAATTTAAGGTTAAAAACTTATCCTAAAAGCAAAACAGCATACTTAAACAATGAGATTGCTATAAAGTATGCTTGAATTTGCTATATTACATATCTTTTTTATACAAATAACTTATAAAGAAAGCTGAAAGTATGGAATTAATAAATGAACCCTTTTTTTCGTTTGTTTTTTGCATCTTTAAAAAGGGCCATACCGGTTTTCATTCTACTAAAATTAAATTTTTCATAAAAGGGTTCTTTGCCAGGAGATGCATAGAGTAGAAAATTACAGTTAGGAGTTGATTCAATGATATTCTTAATTATTAACTTTCCTATTTGCATTCCCTGATACTCAGGTGAAACAGCAACATCATAAATTGCACTATGGAGGATACCATCTGAAATGGCTCGGCCAAATCCAATTAAGTTATCCTGATCAAAAACAAAAACTACCGTATAACTATGTTCAAAGGCTTTCTTGTGTATTTCTGGTTCATAGTTTGCCATGCTTACAGATGCAAGGATTTCAGATACACGATTCCAGTTTATATTATTACAGTTATTTTGTATTATTAAATTCATATAGTTCCCCCTAGGTTATATTTAATCGTATTCTTATATTTAGAATATGGAATTATTTTCTTTTCATATATTATAACATAATACTGTTGTAGTCAATTATTTTGATTAACAGAATAGAATTGGTATTTTGATTACAGATTAGATTTGGTATTTTAATAGCGGACAAAATTTGGGTTCCCAAACTTATATATTAAAAATAATAACAAATGGAGGATAAAATGAATTCAATCATCGTAGTACATTCCCTAACTGGTAATACATACTCTGTTGCAAAGAAAATGAAAGAAAAATTAATGGATAATGGACATACTGTCACTATTGAACGTATTGAAGCTGAGGGTAACGCAGATAAAACGGAGGGTAATCCCAACAAACTTCGCCTTACTTCTTTACCAGATATTAGTTCCTATGATTTGGTAATCTTGGGTGGTCCTGTTAGAGCTTTTTCCATGTCACCGGTAGTTGCAGCCTACTTAACAAGCATTAAGTCTTTGCAAGGGAAAAAGATAATTTTAGTGGTAACACAGTTCTTTCCATTTCCATGGCTTGGTGGTAATAGAGCAATTGCTCAAATGAAAAGTATCTGCAAGTCTAAGGGCGGATCAGTAATTGGAACTGGAATTGTAAATTGGAATCGAAGAAATAGAGAAAATAAGATTGTAGAGTTAGCTGAATCATTAAGTAAAGTAGTTTAAGAATTAATATGGACAATATAATAACCTTCACAATAATAAATGATCTTTCAGAAGAGTAAGGCTGTTGTAATAAAACCAAAATCTGCGTAATATACATAATATACGGGTCACAGCTATTTAATAGTTTATCGATTGGAGAGCCAGGTTTTAACACTGCAATTTTTGTCTCTGTAAATTGATAGTTATCACGAGAACATACTTGTATTTCATCTAGAAATGGGTTTGCGTGATTACCATAACAAATCAGCCTTTTCTCGCCACATTTTAGAAAAAACTCCTCTTTTTTAAGAATACAGCCGGGCCTGTCACCATCTCTTACAGTTAATATTACATTTATATTAAAACAAGAATTGTTTATAAATTCTTTTTTACCATCCATATATAACCTCCCAAAGATTATCATATATTATCATATGTCGAAACCTGATGAATGTGAACGAAACCTGACATGGGTAATAATTTTTTGCTTTCAGAATATATTTATTAAATACATTTGGAAATGAATATATGTAATCATATAATAATCTGAAAAGAGAAAGGAGCCGGTATGGATGGAAGCAAATATGACCCATAAGGAATATAAACAAATCATAAGTGATGCTATTATAGAGTATTGTAATAATGGCGGTTCTCTTTTAAATATAGCATTGAATCAGGCAAGGAAAGAATACATATATGAATTCGATTATTTATTACCAGAGGATGATAAACAAAGCTTGATTGACAAAGCGCATCAGGCTATGCAGAAAAATAAAGACTTACCGAAGGGGATTCGCCTAATTAAAGTTAAATTCTATTAGAATAATATACCATGATAAAATTTTTAAAAAGTCACAATTTAGACACAATTAATGGGTATAATAATTTATAGAATAACAAAAATTATTCTATGTAATTTAAGAACACGTCTGTGAACCATGCACGAACTGTATTAGAACAGTTTGCTGCCACCCATATTAGGGGTTGTACTGGTTTCGACGGGGGTTTTGAAGTTGTGGCAGCCATTCGCGGACTAGGACCGCGTCATCAACTTAGAATTAAATTTAAACGCAGACGAAAATTTAGCGTACGCTGCCTAGTGGCAGCTGTCGAACTTAG
>JAQSYR010000260.1 GCA_029256035.1 Anaerocolumna sp.
ATGAATTTATAAAAACAAGAGTATCTGATGTGAGTACAAAGAAGTAAGGAAAATAGGAATTTGGAGGATATTTATGGCAGAACTATTTGAAATAAAAGAACAAGAGGAACGTCTTATTCTAGTTGGAGTATCAACCCAGGATGGGGATGATACACAAGAATCTTTAGATGAATTAGAGGAATTAGCTAAAACTGCAGGAGCTAAGGCTGTAGCAAAAATAATTCAGAATAGAGAAAATGTGCATCCTGGAACCTATATTGGCAAAGGTAAAATAGAAGAAGTTAAGAACTTGCTTGCAGACCTTGACGCCACAGGAGTTATATGTGATGATGAATTATCTCCGGCTCAGTTAAAAAACTTAGAAGATGCATTAGCTGCAAAAGTAATGGATCGGACAATTTTAATCCTTGATATATTTGCCCAGCATGCCACAACCAAAGAAGGTAAAATACAGGTAGAATTAGCACAGCTAAGGTATAGATCAACCAGGCTTGTAGGAATGCGTAACTCAATGTCAAGGCTAGGTGGTGGAATTGGTACAAGAGGACCTGGTGAGAAAAAACTAGAGGTTGACCGCCGCTTAATCCGAGACCGTATCTCCCAGTTAAATCATGAACTGGCAGAAGTAAAACGTAACAGAGAAACTTCAAGAGGATTAAGAAATAAAGGAACGGTTCCTATTGTTGCAATTGTTGGTTATACCAATGCCGGTAAATCAACCTTATTAAACCGGTTGACCAATGCGGGAGTATTAGAAGAAAATAAATTATTTGCAACCCTTGATCCAACAACCAGAAATCTGGGACTTCCAAGTGGGGAACAGGTATTACTGACTGACACGGTTGGTTTTATAAGAAAATTACCTCATCATCTAATTGAAGCATTTCGAAGCACTTTGGAAGAAGCAAAATATGCTGATATTATTCTTCATGTAGTTGATAGCTCTAATCCTGCGGCTGATAAACATATGCATGTTGTTTATGAAACATTAAATAAACTTGGAGTAAAAGACAAAACAATCGTAACGGCATTCAACAAACAGGATTTAATCGAGGGCAACCTTGTAATGAAAGATTTTAAAGCAGATAAAACCGTGAGAATTTCTGCAAAAGAGAATCTGGGAATTAATGAATTACTTCTTATCCTGGAGGAAATTCTTAGAGAACGTAAAATACTGGTGGAAAAGGTATTTCCTTATAATGAAGCCGGAAAGATACAAACCATTAGAAAATACGGTCAGTTATTAGAAGAGGATTATCAGGCAGAAGGTATTTATATAAAGGCTTATTTACCAAGAGATGTATTTCACAGTTTATAAATTCTATGTTTATAGATTCATAATTTATAGTTTCATAGTTTATAGATTCACAGTTTGGTTGTTGCAAAACCTTAAAATGGAAAAAATCCTTTTTCACTTTTCATGGTTTTGCAATAGCTTTTTTTGTAGTTATTTATTTTTGGTAATTGAATATATAATATTAATTATTTGTTCTAAATTCAGATATTTTCCTCATAATTGGGAATTAGAAACTACAATACCTACTATATATAGTGGCAAGTTGTGGGAAATTAGGCACATATTGTAGTTGATTTATTGACTTTACTTTTTTATTCTGATAAAATTAAAAGCATGTGGGACTTACATAAGACGAAACCGAAGCATTAATAGGGATAAGAAAGGGGATTTATCATGATTAGTGTAATTAAAAGAGATGGTGAAGTTGCAGATTTTGATCTTACTAAAATAGCTGCTGCCATATCAAAAGCTTTTAAAGCAACAGAGAAAAATTTCACTGAGGATATTATTAATTTATTAGCTTTGCGCGTTACTGCAGATTTCCAGGACAAGCTAAATAACGGGCAAATCAGTGTGGAGGGCATTCAAGACAGTGTGGAACATGTATTAGAACAAACTGGATATACGGATGTTGCCAAAGCTTATATTTTATATCGTAAAAACAGAGAAAAGATTCGTAACATGAAATCTACAATTCTTGATTACAAAGAAATCGTTAACAGCTATGTAAAGGAAGAAGATTGGCGTGTAAAAGAGAATTCTACCGTTACCTATTCGGTTGGGGGACTTATTCTACATAATTCAGGTTCAGTCACAGCAAATTATTGGCTATCAGAAATCTATGATGAGGAGATTGCTGCAGCCCATAGAAATGCTGATATTCATATACATGATTTATCTATGTTAACCGGGTACTGTGCCGGATGGTCTTTAAAACAGTTAATTAAGGAAGGCTTAGGAGGAATTCCAGGTAAAATTACTTCTGCTCCTGCTAGTCACTTATCAACCTTATGTAACCAAATGGTAAATTTTCTTGGAATTATGCAAAATGAATGGGCTGGAGCTCAGGCATTTTCATCCTTTGATACCTACTTGGCACCTTTTGTAAAAACAGATAACTTAAGTTACCGAGAAGTAAAGCAAAGTATCCAATCCTTTATATATGGTGTAAATACTCCTAGCAGATGGGGAACCCAAGCACCATTTTCCAATATTACATTAGACTGGACAGTTCCTGG
>JAQSYR010000077.1 GCA_029256035.1 Anaerocolumna sp.
ATAACCTTTGACACTGCCTTTTCATTACCTGGAATTGGCGTGGAACTAAAAATTACCGTATCTCCAGGTTTTATACTGATTTTTTTATGAATGGAAGCTGCCATTCTTGATAATGCAGCCATAGATTCTCCCTGGCTACCTGTTGTTATTAATACCAATTGTTCATCTGAATAATTTTTCATTTGCTCTATTTCAATTAGGGTATTATCCGGAATATTAATATATCCAAGTTCAGAAGCAGTAGATACGATATTCACCATACTTCTGCCTTCTACCACAACTTTTCTGCTATATTTTGCAGCAGAATTAATTATCTGTTGGACTCTGTCTACATTAGATGCAAATGTTGCTACAATAATGCGGTTTTTTGAATTCTCAGCAAAAATATTATCAAATACTTTTCCTACTGTCCTTTCAGACATAGTATAACCTGGTCTTTCTGCATTTGTACTATCACACATTAATGCTAGTACACCTTTTTTACCAAGTTCACCAAAGCGTTGCAAGTCAATGGTATTACCAAATACCGGTGTAAAATCAACTTTAAAATCTCCAGTATGAACGATGGTACCAGCTGGTGTAAAAATTGCCAAAGCTGCCGCATCTGAAATACTGTGGTTGGTACGTATAAACTCTATACGAAAACAACCAAGATTAATAGATTGTCCATATTTTATTACTTTTCTTTTTGTTGTTTTTAAGAGATTATGTTCTTTTAATTTATTCTCTAAGATACCAATAGTTAACTTAGTAGCATAAATTGGAACATTCACATCTCTTAGAACATATGGTAATGCACCAATATGATCTTCATGTCCATGGGTTATAACAAAACCCTTTACTTTATTAATATTTTCCTTTAAATAAGTTACATCAGGAATTACTAAATCAATTCCTAACATTTCATCATCTGGAAATGATAATCCGCAATCAATTACGATAATACTGTCTTCGTACTCTATTGCAGTAATATTCATTCCTATTTGTTCTAATCCTCCAAGGGGTATTATTTTTACTCCCTTAACTTCTGTAATATTTTCTTTCAAAAGATTGCACCTCCAATGGTTAGTTTATGTAATATTGTCCATTATATTTAAAGTGCACTCCATATTTAATAAGATTGATTTCAAATGATTTTCTGCTCTGTTTTATTCGGTTTGTTCCGGCAGTCCTTACAATATCCATACAGTTTTACTTCATGGTCTACTACCTCAAAATCCATAACTTCACTAATTCTTTGTTCTAAAGTTTCCAGCAGATCATCCTGTACTGTAAATACATTGCTACAATTCAGGCATATTAAATGATGGTGATGATGTTGTACCTGGTCCTCACGACCTAGCTGCCCTATTTCGTAGCGTACATAACCATCTCCTAAATTCAGCTTATCTATAAGGTTTAACTCTGATAATAATTGAATTGTTCTATAAACAGTAGCAAGACCTATATCAGGATTCTGTTCTTTTACACATTCATATATTTCTTCAGCCGTTAAATGCTTATCCGGTCTCTCTTCTAACGCTTCGAGAATTAAGATTCTCTGCGTTGTTACCTTAAGCCCATTCTGCTTTAATAGTGTTTTGAATCGTTCGTTTTTGTTAGGCATAACCTTATCACCTTCCCGATTATACAAATAAAGCTGCTAATCTTTGAAATCTACATGATCAAATTAAATAAATCGCACCTTTTATAATCCATGTAAATCTATTATTCATCTAGATTTTTCAATCATTTTTTGTATATATTCTAAAATTTTAATAATTAAATATATTAAAATTATTATTCTCTTTCTAAATCAATATCATCTAGTAACTCTTCAAATATTTTGCTAATTAATTCAAGTTCTGTATCATCATCGACTACGTTATAAACGGCTGCTTCATCATTCTCATTTGATACGTCTTTCAAAATATATGCGTTGCCTTCTTCATCATCTACTTCGGCGTCAGTAACAAGCAGATACGTATAACCATTTAATTTGGTTTGTTCAAGAACTAAAAATTCTACTTCTTCATCATCTTCACTAATAAATATAACTTTATTTTGTTTTTGTTCCATTAATCTTCTCCCTGTGTATTGTTGCTCAATTCATGTTGCATACTTTTATAGTCAAGGTATCCCTGCAAAATTAGTACAGCAGCCAGTTTATCAACTATCTGGGCTCTATCCTGTATACGAACATTACCAAAGTCTAATGCCTGGTGAGCAGCAACTGTTGTCAATCGTTCGTCCCAAAGTATTACTTTTAATCCAGTTCGTCTTTCTAATATCTCGGCAAATTCTTCTGACTTTTTTGCACGTACACCAATTGTATTATTCATATTCTTAGGATATCCTAAAACAATCAGTTCTACTTGATATTCCTTAATTAATTCTTCAATTCGAGCTAATGTTTGTCGCAATTTTGTTTCGTGTTTTCTTCGTATGGTTTCTATTCCCTGAGCTGTTATAAGCAATGCATCGCTAATAGCTACTCCAACTGTTACAGAGCCATAATCTAACCCCATAATTCTCATTCTGTTTTCTCCAGTCAACATATGTTAAACCAAATTATGATTAATATAATCTGTTAATAACTCTTCTAAAATTTCATCTCTCTCTACTTTCATTATAAGACTTCTGGCACCTTTATGATTGGTTATGTAAGTAGGATCTCCAGACATTATATAGCCGATAATCTGATTTACCGGATTATATCCCTTTTCTGTCATAGCAGAGAAAACAGATGCAATAATATCCTTTACAGCCATATCATTTTCTTTTTGTACCTTAAAATATTGAGTATTATTTATTTCTTTCATATATTGATCACGTCCTTTTAATGGAAATCCTTTTAAAATTTAGAAATTAAAAATTTCAAAGTTATTTAACTTTAATTTTAATATAATAAAATTTAAATTGACAAATTTAAAATCATATAATTTAAATTAACAAATCCTTCAAATTTCTTTTATTCTTCTATCTTAATATAAATTAGCATAAATTTCAATCCATTATTTCGCAGAAAAGGATTTCTTTATTTAACTCACCGGTAATTGTTCCTTTAATAATATGATTATTTAAGTCATTCTGGGACTTTACAGCCATTTTTAAATATCTTTCATTGTGTCCTACCTGATAATTAATGCCATCAATATTCTGAGTCTCTTCCACCAGAATATTTTCTATATTTCCTATAAATAGTGATTTAAATTCCCTGGCCATCTCTTTTTCCAGAACAATTAAGCGATTACTTCTTAAGGTCTTATCCTCATCTTTAACCTGATTTGGCATTGTTTCTGCTTTAGTTCCTTTTCTTACTGAATACTTAAATATGTGCATCTGTGAAAAAGAAACTTTTCTTAAAAATTCATAGGTCATTAAAAATTCTTCTTCTGTTTCTCCTGGGAAACCAACGATTACATCTGTTGTTATTGCAGGGTTTAAAAAATATTTTCTTAATAGTTCACACTTATCATAATATTCTTTGGTTGTATATTTTCGATTCATACGCGCTAAGGTAGCGTCACAGCCACTTTGTAAGGATAAATGAAAATGAGGGCAAAATTTAGTATTACTCGATAAAGTCTTAACAAATTCTTCCGTTATTATTCTTGGTTCTAGGGAACCTAAACGAATTCTTTCTAGCCCATTGATTTTACTTAGCTTTACAATTAACTGCAGCAAGGAAGGATTCCCATTATTTTCAACTCTTTCTATTCCATAGGAGGACAAATGGATCCCGGTTAATACTATTTCTTTGTATCCATTGGAAACTAGTTGTTCAACTTCCTGAATAATTGAATTTTCATCTCGACTTCTTACTCTTCCACGCATATAAGGAATAATGCAGTAAGAGCAGAATTGAT
Organism: Anaerocolumna sp.; assembly: GCA_029256035.1. GTDB lineage: Bacteria > Bacillota > Clostridia > Lachnospirales > Lachnospiraceae > Anaerocolumna. The sequence continues at coordinate 3,849 of JAQSYR010000077.1, forward strand.
TACATCCATCCTGAATTTTAATATATGCTCTGGTTTTTTCAGAAACTGAAACAATGGAAAGCATTTCAAATTCATCTTCCTGACTAATATCAAGTACCGCTGATTTGCTAGTTTCTATTCCTTTACGGTATTCTTCAACCATCTGAATGATTTCTTTCTTTTTGTTATTCCCGATTACAATATCAATTGTTTCGTCTTGTTCTAATGCCTCTTTTGCTGCTTGTACATAACATCCTACTGCCACAACAGTAGCGGCTTCATTCTTTTTTCTGGCTTTATGAAGCATTTGGCGTGATTTGCGATCTGCAATATTGGTAACAGTACAGGTATTTACAACATATACATCTGCGCACTGGTTAAAATCTACCACTTGATATCCTGCATCCTCAAAAAGCTTTTGCATGGCTTCCGTTTCATAAGAATTAACTTTACACCCTAAGGTTAAAAATGCTACAGATTTCAAGTTCATTTCTATATTATGACTCATTTTATCCCTTTCTACCATTGTAGTAAATGTTTCCGATATCTTTCATCCTACTAGCTGTTTATCGCTTAATATAGGCTTTTTCTCTGTTTTTTTATCTACTTTGTATATTGACTTTTAATTTTCTAAATTGTAGTATATACTTGTAGCATGGTTAAGCAATTCGTTTCCTTAACCAAATAATATATAAGGAGGAGTTATAATGAAAACTGTTAAAATATCACTCAATTCCATCGATAAGGTAAAATCTTTTGTAAATGACATTACTAAATTTGATTCCGATTTTGATTTAGTTTCCGGCAGATATGTTATTGATGCAAAATCTATTATGGGTATTTTCAGCCTCGATTTATCGAAACCTATAGATTTAAATATTCACAATGAAGATAGCATTGATTCTATTATTGAATTATTAAAACCATATATCGTATAATTTCTGATACGTTATAGTTAAGGGGAGGATACTAAATTACGTATCCTCTTTTTTGGATTCTATGATATGAAAATGGTTTCTTTTGTATCCAATGCTATGTTTACTAAATCTTCGATTTTTTCCTGCAATGCCTTTTCAGAATTACGGATAACTTTTAGGCTTGGTTTTGTAACCGGATGCTTTGCAACAAATATGGTACAACAATCTTCATAGGGAAGAATTGAAGTTTCATACGTATTTATCTTTTCGGCAATGGTAACTATATCCTGCTTATCAAATGCAATTAAAGGGCGGTATACAGGAAGCTTACATACTTCATTTGTTGCAGCAAGACTATGCAGTGTCTGACTTGCAACCTGACCAATACTCTCACCAGTAATTAATCCAAGACATCCGCTTTCTTCAGCAATCTGTTCTGCTATTTTCATCATGTATCTTCTCATAATAATTGTTAATTCTTCATGTGGACATTTTTCATAAATATAAAGTTGTACATCTGTAAAATTAATGACATGAAGTTTAATTGGTCCTGTATATTTTGATATTAGTTTTGCAAGATCCACTACTTTTTGTTTTGCTCTTTCGCTGGTATAAGGTGGGGCATGAAAATATACTGCATCAATTGTTACTCCACGCTTTGATACCATATATCCAGCCACCGGACTATCAATTCCACCAGATAAAAGTAACATGGCTTTACCTGCAGTTCCAACTGGCATTCCGCCAGGTCCGTCGATAACTTCTGAATATATATATGCTTTGGCTCTAACTTCAACCATAATTTTTATGTCTGGTTTATGCACATCTACTTTTAATTCTGGAAAACGTTTTAATAGATACGCACCCATTTCAATGCATATTTCAGGAGATGTAATAGGATAATTTTTGTTTCCACGCTTTGCTTCCATTTTGAAAGTAAAGTTTCTATCCGTATACTTTTCTTCAACAAAATCACCAACTGCTTTTTGTAGTGGTTCCCATTCTGTGGTATCGATTATCATTACAGGACAAATCTGAGCAATACCAAAGACTCTTTTTAAAGCCTCTATGGTTTCTTCGTAATCATAATCTTTTGGGCACTCAATATAGATTCTTCCCTGTTCTTTCGTTACTAAATAATCTCCTAAATCTCTTAATACATTCTTTATTTGATCTCTTAATGCATTTTCAAAGATATATCTGTTCTTTCCTTTGATCCCTATTTCAGCATACTTTATTAAAAAAGCTCTATACATTGTAATTCCTTTCTTATTAGCGGAATAATCTTAGTTTCTTCTATACCTTTTCAGTATAGGTACTAATTCCTTTAATACACTTATTGTATATTCTATTTCTTCCTGTGTTGTTTCCACTGAAAAGCTAAAACGCAGGGTTGATTCTAAAAGTTCTTTCTTCACGCCGATTGCTTTTAATGTACCACTTAACTGAGGATGATTAGAAGCACAGGCAGATCCAGAGGAAACAAAGATGTTTCTATCTTCTAGTGCATGTA
>JAQSYR010000078.1 GCA_029256035.1 Anaerocolumna sp.
ACTGGCATGACTTCCGGTACAGGTAGCATCTCTGGTAATTCAGGGAATTCAGGTAATATTTCACCACAATTGATTCCTCCCACAAATGGGTATAAGTGAAACTCAAATCCACTGTTTGCACTTACTGCAAAAGAGCGAAATGCCACATTACCACTAATATGCCCTCCTGTTGAGTGACCATGGAACATAGCTTGAGGCGCTAAAAAACTTCCCCAGATAGCTGCAGGTACTTCCATAAAAATTTCATTGGCATCTTCAAAGACATAAAGTGTATGATTTGCATGTTTTTCATCACCTAGCAAACCATATTGCAAATGTGCATTTCTTCCTGTTCTTAACCTTACAATTACTAAACTTCCTTCAGGAACTTCAGCACGAATACCTTTATTAAGTAAACCATTTGGACGAACATCAAGGAGGAAAACATTCTGTTCTCTATCATTTCCACGAAGCACCCACTCATGAATATTGTCGACTACAGTTCCATTTACCTCAAGTTCCTCAATACAACCTTTAAAATCCACAATACTCTCTCTTGCATCTTCAAAAAATTCAGATGTATTTACGCCAATTCTACTTGCTGGTATATATCTAGGAACATCATAACTAGAAATCAGATAATGAGTTCCTTTATCACTAGGTGACCAATATTGACTGCCTCCATTGGCTCTATAAAGGTATTCTAGTTCTTCTACTTGTGTGGGTAGTCCGTCTTTACCAATGAAATAGGTACTTCCACTTGCTGCTCGGAAATTTCCTCCTGCAACCACATGCCCAACGACTACTAACGGTCCTCCCATAGAAATATTTCTGCCAACTAAAAATCTCACTGCGTCAGGAGAATATCCAGTCCCTGTTAATTTAAGGTCATTTCCGTAACCCAGTGTTAACCCCCTTGGGCTTACAAAGTCACCACCAACTGCCATAGAGCCTTTCACGTCAATAATATTATTTGCATCGCCAAAAATAATGGCATTAAATTGAGAGGCTATGCCAAATGGCTGTCCCTGTATATCATACCAGTTAATATTATCATAGGGTATTCCAGCGCTAATTTCTGATTCATCATAAAAATTATTATCCATAATAACTCCCAAATTCTCCTTAGAAACGAAACATCCTTTTATAATCCAGTTTATTCTGTTTCTTCAAATCTGTGCCTTTTAAAGTCACTTTTTATATGGATTTTTTATAATTGGCAAAGGACATAACAATAACAAAACCGATGCATATAATATATAGATTAAATTATAAGAAGGAAATTGATATGAATGAATGGTATCAGCAGCCTATGGTTTGCCCCATGGATCCACGGTATATCTGTCCATTATCTTTACAAAACAGTTATAATCAAATGAACAGGGATGAGTTGTCTACTGTTGAAGGTTTAGAGAACAACCAATTAAGTATTACCCAAAGGCCTCAGGAAGTGAATCGCATCCTGTCACAATTAAACCGGGTTTTTGCAAATTATTATACGGAACTACAGCGGTATGGTGTACAGCGGCCAGTCAGTCGTAGTATCTTTCGAAATACTGTAGCTTATGTTTTAAGAAATGAGGGAAATTATGCAGGAACTTCAGAGCAGAGAATATCTCTTATTTTAGAAGACCTGCGCAGAGATAACAGTTTTATCTTCGGATATTTGAGAAGACTTGGTATCCCTGGCAATCGAATTAATCAAATTTTTCGTGATATTATTGGATTGGTTTTAAGTAATCTAGAAGAATTACCAGAGCCTCCAACCAGACCAGGTCCTCCTTCTCCTCCACCACAAACCTGGAGTCAGTGGGAAGATCTTGGTGGCATCTTAACTTCTGCACCAGCTGTTTCCTCTTGGCAACGTAACCGCCTTGATGTATTTGGAAGAGGACAAAACCAAGCACTTTGGCATAAATACTGGGATGGTTCCCGTTGGAGTGAGTGGGAAGATTTAGGCGGTATATTAACTTCTTCACCAGCTGCTGTTTCCTGGGGAAGAAATCGAATTGATGTATTTGGAGTTGGTCAAAACCAGGCACTTTGGCATAAGTATTGGGACGGTACCCGTTGGAGTGAGTGGGAAGATCTTGGTGGCATTTTAACTTCTGCTCCGGCTGTTTCTTCCTGGCAACCTAACCGTTTAGATGTATTTGGTGTCGGTCAGAATCAAGCTCTTTGGCATAAATACTGGGATGGCTCCCGTTGGAGCGACTGGGAAAACCTGGGTGGTATTTTGACTTCTGCTCCTGCAGCCGTATCCTGGGGCCCAAATCGAATCGATGTGTTTGGCCGAGGACAAAATCAAAGTTTATGGCATAAGTATTGGGATGGATCTGGCTGGAGTCAGTGGGAAGATCTTGGTGGCGGTACTATTAGTGCAGGCCCAGGAGCTGCTTCTATAGGTGAGAACCGATTAGATATCTTTTCACGTGGACAACAGAATCAATTAATTTATCGGACCTGGAATGGTACACGTTGGAGTAATTGGGAAAGCCTTGGCGGCGTAATAACTTCTGAACCTGCAGCCGTATCCTGGGGTGGTAACCGTCTTGATGTATTCGCCAGAGGGCAGAATAATCATCTTTGGCATATTTGGAGGTAAAGTGCCAGAGATATTTGTGATTTTAGGGAATCCATGTTATAGATTTTATTAAATTTGAATAAGATAATATTAGTAAATTGCGCGGGGTTTTAAATATATGACACCTGAGGAAGGAATGAGAATTTATAGTGGTGAATACGCTGATCTAATAATTGATTATAGTGGAGATATCTCTATTTTTGAGCGGTTTCATGATGCTACTGTTCAGACCATAGATTATTTTAATGCTGTGGTTCGAGTTCCTATAAAGCAAATAACCAATACTACCATATTACAATTAGGGTATTCAGTAATGCCAACCCTTGCCGGTTTGGTTAGTGAATCAAGTTTAGAAGCATCCGGTGTTTTTAAGTTACGCAATTTACCCAATTTCAACCTTAGGGGAAATGGTGTATTAATTGGTATTATTGATACTGGTATTGATTATACCAATCCTATATTCCGTTATGCTGACAATACTACGAAAGTCGCCTACCTATGGGATCAGACCATCTACGGAGAAAATTATCAAACCAATACGTATTACGGTACAGAATACACCAGAGAACAGATTAATCTTGCACTTCAAAGTGACAATCCATTTGAAATTGTTCCTTCCAAAGACGAAATCGGCCATGGAACAATGCTTGCAGGTATAGCTGCAGGAAATGAAGTACCAGAATACGGGTTCTTTGGTGTTGTGCCGGATGCTGAACTTGTTATAGTGAAATTAAAACCTGCAAAACAATATCTAAAAGACTTTTGGAAGATTCCTGCCGATGCAATTTGCTATGAGGAAAATGATATTTTATTTGCCCTGGAATATTTAGAACAAGTTGCCATCAGGTTAAACCGGCCCATGTCTATTTGCATTGCATTAGGCAATTCAAAAGGTGCTCATGATAGCCGAGGCTTGCTTAGTAATAATCTAACTGCCAGGGCAGAAAATTTTAGCTTTTCCATTGTAGTTGCAGCCGGTAATGAGGGCAACGCAAGAAGACACTATTTTGGAATCATCGACCCTGGAATAGGCTTTGTTAAAGTGGAACTTAACGTAGGAGAAAATGAAGGTGGATTTACCATGGAACTATGGGGAGATTCACCTGGGTTGTTTTCTATTGATATTGTTTCACCATCTGGAGAATTTGTTCCTGGTATTTCCCCAAGGCTCAATGAGAATAAAGAAATTACCTTTATTTTTGAACCTACAAGAATTCAGATAGATTATCAGATAGTAGAACACCAAAGTGGCGACCAGTTAATTCTCCTTAGATTTACTAATCCCACACCTGGCATCTGGGCATTTAATGTGTTTGGAAGAGGTGATTTAAGTCTTGGTTTTCATATGTGGCTGCCAATGGAGGGTTTTATATCAAATTCCACCTATTTTCTTAATCCTGACCCCAATACCACAATACTCTCGCCGGGTAACAGTATTATACCAATAACTGTAACTGCCTATGATCCTAAAAGCAACAGTCTTTATCTGAATGCAAGCAGGGGATATTCCAGAACCGGTGTTATTAAACCGGATATTACTGCTCCCGGTGTTGCAATCCTTAGCCCTACTTTAGACCAAGGTTTTGCAGAAGTAACCGGAACCAGTCCAGCCACAGCCCATGCTGCAGGAATCGCTGCGATGATATTGGAATGGGGTATTGTTCGGGGTAATCTTCCCATTATGAATACAGAAGATGTGAAAATTCTAATGATTCGAGGTGCCAAAAGAGATAAAAGCATTCAGTATCCCAATAGAGACTGGGGTTTTGGAATTTTGGACGTGTATAATATGTATAATATACTGCGGACAGTTTTATAAAAAATTAGCTATCATTTAACAATAGCAGTTAAGGAGTATAACCAATATGACACAGGAAGAAAAGTTCAAAATAATTAGTGAAGAATACACTGATTTATTTATTGAATATAATCGCAATGCTAAATTCCTGGAACGCTTTCCTGGTTCTGCCATTCACTTAATAAATAGCAGGTATGCCATCGCTTATGTTCCTAACAGTATATTATCAGGTGATTTCATCCAGAAATATAGCTATTCTTCTCTCCCTCACTGCTATGGTCTTATGAGTACAGCAAGTCTTGGGGCCTCGGGAATCGACAGATTACGGCGACAACCTGTTTACAATTTAAAAGGGCAAGGTGTAGTAGTAGCCGTTATTGATACCGGAATTGACTATACAAACCCTATCTTTAAGAAAGCAGACGGGACCAGTAAAATATTAGCCCTTTGGGATCAGACCATTGACAGTTTAGATCAGTATCCAGAAGATACCTTTTATGGAACAGAGTATACGAAAGAGCAAATAAATCAAGCATTTACCAGTCAAACCCCGCTTACTCTTGTACCAAGCACAGACGAAATCGGTCACGGAACCATGTTGGCTGGAATAGCTGTTGGTAATGAAGTCCCTCAGAGTAACTTTAGTGGCGTAGTTCCGGAATCGGAACTCATTATCGTTAAATTAAAACCGGCAAAGCAAGCTCTTAGGGAATTTTTTAAAATCCCTTTATCTTCCATTTGTTATCAGGAAAATGATATTATATGGGCATTAGATTATGTTATAAAAGTTGCAAGGAAATTCGGTCGTCCTTTATCCATCTGTTTGGGAATTGGTACATCTCAGGGTTCCCACAGTGGTAAAGGTCCCTTGAATAATATGATATCTTTTTATGGTGACTTTCCAGGTGTAGCTATTGCCATTTCAGCTGGAAATGAAGGTAATAAAAGAAAACACTTTTCTGGAATCATAGAGCCAACGGACAGGAATGTTTCTGTGGAATTAAATGTAGGGCCAAATGAACACGGATTTTCTATGGAATTATGGGGTTCGGCACCAAATACCTATTCTATTGACATCCTATCTCCTTCTGGAGAATACATACCACAAATTTTCGAAAGTTTACGTACAAACAGAAGAATACGTTTTATATTTGATAATACTACCATCTATGTTGACTACGAAATTGTTGGTACCCACCGGGCAGAACAACTAATCTTATTCCGCTTTCAAGAACCGGCACCTGGAGTTTGGAAGATTAATGTATATACTAGAGGTGGATTCAGGGGATTATTTCATATGTGGCTTCCTATCAGTGGATTTATATCTGATAATACTTACTTTATCCGTCCAGATCCTACAACAACAATTACATCACCTGCAGATTCTCTTTCTCCTATTGCAGTTACTGCTTATTACCCTGAATTTAAAACACTATACTTAGAAGCAAGTAGAGGATACACTAGCAACAATATTATTAAGCCCGAATTAGCAGCACCAGGAGTTAATGTTGTAGTTCCAACACTTGCACAAAATTTCATAACAGCTTCTGGCACAAGCATTGCTGCTGCCCACACAGCAGGCGTAAATGCTATGTTTTTAGAATGGGGTATTGTACGTGGCTTTTATCCTGGTATTGATACCATTGACATAAAGAAATATTTAATCCGAGGAGCAACAAGAAGTGATATAATTCCATATCCCAATACAGAATGGGGATATGGAATCATTGATGTATATAATGTATTTGATATTTTCCGAACCGGCTTTCAAAGAAGTTAACCCAGTAATTAAATTACAATGACCAACATCATCCAATATAGCTTTCTATCTTTTTTATAATCTTTCGTATCCTTTCATGGTTTTTTCAAATAGCATAGCCATTTCCTCTGATGGCAAAGGTTTACTAAGTAGAAATCCTTGGCCATCTTCACATTGCTGCATTCTTAAATATACTAATTGTTCAATTGTTTCAATTCCTTCTGCAATAACATCGTAGTTTAGGTCATGAGACAAAGAAATAATGGCTTTTACTATGTGGGCATCGATTTGATTATAGGGTACTGCATTAACGTAACTTTGATCCAGCTTTATTGTATCAATTGGTAGTTCCTTAAGATAGGCAAGTGAGGAATAACCGGTACCAAAGTCATCCAGGGCTATTTTTAGACCTTTCATCTTCAGTCCATTTAAACGTTCTATTACTAACTTTATATTTGTCAAAATAGCGGTTTCTGTTATCTCAATGGTTACGTTTGAATAATCAATCTCATAGAAAGATATTAACTTCTCAATCTTATGAAAGTATATGTCACTTATTAAAGTTTTCGCAGATAGGTTAATGGATATTCCTAAGTTATTGTAACCAGCATCTTCCCAATCTTTCTTTTGCTGCAACGCAGTCTTAAAAATCCACTGCTCAATTTCATAAATTTGCCCCGTTTGTTCCGCCACCGGAATAAACTCTGCCGGGGATATTGCTTCTTTTTTCTTATGATTCCATCTTATTAATGCTTCGGCACTGGTAATTCTATTTGTTTTCAAACTAAACTGGGGCTGATAATATAAAGAAAATTCTTTATTGTCCAGTCCCATCTGTATTTTATTTGCCATTTCCATATTCCAGTAGTTTAATTTCATTAACGTAGGTTCAAATACTTGAATTTTATTCTTCCCCTGGTGCTTTGCAGCATACATGGCAATTTCTGCGCTTTTTAATAGTTCTGTAAGATCGGATCCGTGTTCTGGAAATACTGCAATTCCAACAGTTACAGAAATATAAAACTGATAGTTATTCATTGACCAGGTATTCCCTATTTTTTTCAATAGCTCTTCAACATACTCTAAAATTTGTTTCTGTGACAAACCCTGCCATAATACCACAAACTCATCTCCAGTAAACCTGGAAATCATTGTAGGATTCACGCTGTGCTGTTTGAGTTTATCTGCAAAATATTTCAAAAACTCATCGCCAACACTATGATTTAATGTGTCATTTATGTATTTAAAATTGTCAATATCCAGGTAGATTATTGCAAAATCCATGCTCTCTTGCATCATAGACTTATTAATACATCTACTGGTCTCTTCCATAAATAGTACCTTATTTGGCAACCCGGTCAGACTATCATAGTATGCCATTTTTTTAATTTTTTCTTCCTGTTTCTTCCTCTCTGTATTGTTTATGCCGACGGAAACTACCTGATATTTTTGTTTTAAATTAGAAGAATCAAGAATCTTGCTGTTCCAAATAATGTTAATTCTTTCACCATCTTTGGACATAAATTCGCTTTCATGATCTCTAATTTGACCATTTAACTTGATTTCTTCCATTACCCCTTCCATAATAGATTTATTATTTTCAGGTATTAAAAGTTCCAACCAATTTTGGTTCATTACTTCATCTTCTTTATATCCAAATAACTTTTGTGCATAAGGATTTAAGTTCTTTATTTTTCCACCCTCATCCCATAATGAAATAATAACTGGCGAATTATCAATAATATTTTGAAGGATATCTTTTTGATATCTTAATTCCCTTTCAATATTGATTACTTCTTCATGGGTTTGTTTTAATTCATCATAAGCTTCTTTTATTTTGCTTCCTGATTCTTTTATTATCTTGATTTTTTTATTAATTAAGTTATAAATTAAAAGCATGGTTATTACTATATATAGCCAACCTTTTGCTGTCTGTAATTTCATGTAAATAGATGAGTTTTGAACTATAATTGCTAATAGTCTGTCAGATAACAACACCCAGAGTGCTCCAAATATACCGTATTTTAAAGTTATATTAAGTGCTTCCTTATTATAAATTTTGTTTCGAATTCTTATAATATTTAAAGTGTCAGGCACCATGAACAAAATATGAACATTTAAATCTACTTCTGTTCATATTTTGTTCATGGTGCCTGACACTGTTTTATGGTAAATATTGTTCGCTAATGGAAATTACAACTTTATCTTTTGTTACTATATTACACAGTACTTCACGTGTAGATAATAATTCTTCCAGTTCT
>JAQSYR010000079.1 GCA_029256035.1 Anaerocolumna sp.
AACATATTAAATACGTTCGTTCAAATCATCTTTCGATGTTTGAAATGAAAATTTTTTTAGAATTTTCAGGGTTGTTTCACTGTTCAATTATCAATGTTCTTTGTTTCTGTCGTTTCCGACAGCTTATATATCATACCACGCCTTTCGACTTATGTCAACAACTTTTTTCATTTAATTATTACTAATTATTCTAAAGTTTTTAAGTGCACAAGTTTTAAACAGCTGGAATTACATTATAGTATTTCCTATAATAAAAGTCAAGACAATCTTTATTTTTTTTACGACTTCCGCTATCTCCGTTATCTCTGTTATCTAAGCTAATAATTACTTTTTCTTACCTTATCCCTTTGATTTTGTAATTTTATATATTTAATTTATATAATCTTAGTTATTTTAATTTAATCTTCATATTTTCATCACAAAGTATTCACAAATAGCAATTATAATAAATTATAGATAGTGAATGAAAAATCACTTTCTACTCCCACCCTATTATACGCATGGTACTAAACAATTTTAGATACCAAAAAAAGAGCCAGCAAACCCCGCCGGCTCTTTTTTCTGTTTGACTTTAATTACTCGTTATTTTATTTCATGTATGTATCCAACGCAAAACTAATAATTAATGCTTTATTTATCTTTTTCAATACGTCTTGATCCAGATGACATACTTTTTCTTTTAATCTTGACTTATCTATTGTTCGAATCTGTTCCAATAATATAACAGAATCTTTTATGATGCCATACTTATCAGCATCGATTTCTACATGTGTCGGAAGTTTCGCTTTATTCATTTTAGATGTAATTGCCGCACATATTACTGTTGGGCTATGTTTATTGCCTGTATCATTTTGTATAATAAGAACTGGTCTGACTCCTCCTTGTTCAGAACCAATAACCGGTCTTAAATCTGCATAAAAAATATCGCCTCGTTTAATAATCACTTTTCTCACACTCCATTTTATGGCTTTAGTCTTATTATTTCCAACTTTGACTACCCTTTTTCCTATATTACACGCAACTTCGTAATTAAATGAATAAGATAATTCTCCAATCTCCTCAATTGGTATAAACTCATCTACATCCTTGCCAATTAAAATAGCGGAATCCCCCTGCTTCACATTATCAATATCAGTTACGTCAACCATAAACTGATCCATACAAACTTTGCCAATAATAGGGGCTGATTTTCCATGAATTAATACCCTTCCCTTAGAGGATAGTAAGCGTGGATAACCATCTCCATATCCAACTGGTATTGTAGCAATCTTTGTATTTTTTGATGTAATATACGTGCTTCCATAACTCACACCACAGTTAGGACCAACTTCTTTTACATAACTTACGTGGGTCTTTATTTCCAAAGCAGGAGATAAATTTAGTTTTTCATGATCAACAAATTCGGAAGGATACAGTCCATAAGTAGCAATTCCACTACGTACCATATCTAATTTAGCTTCAGGTATATCTATAATTCCCGCACTATTGGATATATGTTTAATTGGTATGGAGATACCTTCTTGTTCTAATTGATTAACAAAGCTTAAAAAACGATCCAGTTGTAAACTGGCTGATTTTTTATCTGTTTCGTCAGCGGAAGAAAAATGTGAAAAGATTCCCTCGATTCTAATGCCTTCTAAGGATGCAATTTTTTTTATGTCTTCTATACTCTCTTGTGTGTCAAAAAACCCAATGCGATTCATACCTGTATCAATTTTAATATGAATTACGGCTTTCTTATTTTGTTTCATTGCAGCTTTTGATAACTCTTCAGCTGATTCTAATTGAAAAATTGTTTGAGAAATATTATAAGTTACTAATTGATCATATTGTTCTTTTGGTGTATATCCTAAAATAAGTACCGGTTTATTGATTCCTGCTTTTCGTAATTCAATTCCCTCTTCAATAATTGCTATACCAAATGCATCTACTCCTAGGTTATCTAAAGTTTTAGCTATGGGTAATGCCCCATGGCCGTATGCATCTGCTTTTATAATAGCCATTAATTTTGTTGAATCACCTATTAAATTTCTTATGTTTAATATATTATTCTTAATAGCATCCAAATCAATATTAGCTGTTACCCTAAAATATCTGTCCTCTGGTTTCTCAACTTCATAAAATTCTGTTATACCAGCTGTCATATGTTCCTCCATTCCATGCAGAAATATTCTTATTACTTAATACTGCACCTGTCATAACATTTTCCTTAAAACATTAATACTTCAGCAATTGCTTCCATAATATCACTGGCTGTCATTCCATAACTGCCCTTAAGATTAGCCGCTTTATCGCCGGCCAAACCATGAATATATACCCCAAGTGTAGCAGCTTCAAACTGAGATAGTCCCTGTGCTATAAGCCCAGCAATAATTCCTGTTAAAACATCTCCAGATCCTCCTGTTGCCATACCGTTATTCCCCGATATATTAATATACCTCTTTTTTTCATTTGCAACAATAGTTTTATCGTCTTTTAATACAAAAATCAGATTATTTGCCATTGTACACAAATCAGCTACTTGTATCAGATTATCCTGAATATTATCCAGTGATACTTTTATTAATCTGGATAGTTCTAACAAGTGAGGTGTTAAAATTGTGTTACAAGGTAATAATTCTTCTAGTTCACGTATGGATTGTTTCGTAGAATCATCAGATAGAGTGGATAATAAACCCACTCTTTTTGCTAATAAATTTATACCATCTGCATCAATAATCAGTGGGACCTTAGCATTTTGAATTACAAGATCAAGCAATTGATCGCTAAGGGAATTTACACCAACTCCTGGTCCAAACACAATGACAGATGCCCATTTTATATCATTTTCTATTTTCTCTTTTGTCTCCTGGTTTAGTTGGTTTGTTCCCTCATGATAAGTGGTTATTAGTGCTTCTGGCAGAATAGCCTGCATGGTTTTCTTATTCTCCTTTGCAGTTACCACCTTCACTAAACCGGCACCCGTCCGGTAAGCGGATTTTGCAGAAAAAAAGCAAGCACCACATATATCCGTTGATCCTGCTATGATTAATATCTTTCCATAAGTCCCTTTATTGGAGTGTGACTTTCTTTTTGGAAGTAACCTCTCTAAATCAAAAGAATCATAAATAAAACAGTCAGTTCCCACTGTTTCCACTGCTATATCAGGGAATCCAATATCACTTAATATTATCTCCCCTGAATAGTCATACCCTGGATATAGTAACATACCATACTTTAGCAATCCAAAGGTTATGGTATAATCAGCCCTTACTGCAATATTTAAAGGTTTTGCTGTATCTGCAGATAGTCCGGAAGGAATATCAATTGAGAAAACTTTATTGTTATTCTCATTAATATCCCGGATTGTTGATTCATATACGCCGGATACTGGTCTTCTTAAACCAATACCAAATATAGCATCAACTATTATAGTATATTCATTTAAATTAATATTGTTAAAGATAGATAAGCCTAAATTTCTTGCAATTTTTAACTGTTCTCTGGTTTGTACAGTTGCTTTCGATTCTTCTCCAACCATTAGAATATCCGCCTGATAACCTTGACAGAATAAGATACGAGCAGTTGCAATCCCGTCACCGCCATTATTGCCGAAACCGCAGACTGCAAGAATTTTAGAATTAAAATCAGAATGTTTTTTTATTTGTTCTGCAACCTGTAAAGCAGCACGCTCCATTAAAACCATAGAAGGAATACCGACTCTTTCTATGGTATAATTATCAATCGCTTTCATTTGTGCAGAATTAACTACTTTTTTCAATTTAGACTCCTTCACCTATCACATAGGCACTCGCATATATTTTAGTATTCGAAATCGATACAAAAATATTTACAATTCCAATGTTTTTAGATAATTCAGAAGCTGCACCGTATAAATTAACATATGGTTTTCCCAAAGTATCTCTTAGAACTTCAATCTCAATTGGTTTAATATTACGAAAACCTGTGCCAAGCATTTTAGATACGGCCTCTTTTACTGCAAAATTGCCTGCCAATTTTACTGAATTAGTACCGTATAACTTTATTTCCTGCATAGTATAATACTTTAATAAAAAATGATGATGTTCACATGCTTTAGCAACTCTTTCGATTTCAATAAGATCTGTTCCTATGCCCATTATCATAAAGAACCTCCTACTTGTAAATGCTGTTAAAGTATATGTTCATCAAAAGCTTCTATTATATCCGGTCCTAGTAAATCATGCATATAGGAATAGATGGTCGCATTTTTTGTTTCCATATCCTGTTTCATTAAGATTTTTTCTTTCAGTTCGTCTCTGACTTTCAGTACCCAACCGGTTATTTCATTTATTTTATCTTTATTATTACTTATTTTTTGGTACCATATGACGGCACTTTCAATCATTAAGTCTTCGTTTACTGATTTAATTAAATATGGAATATCGGCCAATTCATCCTCATATGCCTTCATTTTTTCACCAATTTCAAGAATCATCTTTTGATTCTGCGTCATCTTTTTTAGTTTTTGTTTACCATTTGATGAATCATCAGTATCCATATTAGCAATTATTTCTTCCATTAATTTCACTTTTAATTTCTTTAAATCTTTCATATCATTCGCTAATTTGCCCTGACGTTTTAAGAGTTCGTTTAAATTATCTTCTAGTTCTTTAATATGGGATGGTTTTTCATCAGCCGGGAATAATTCATACCATTTATTATCAAGTGTTAAGATAGGTATTCTTCTCCCTTTAAAAATTTCTCTAAAATTTGGCTCATCCTCACTCTTTCGCATATCTCTGATCCCCTTTATTCTTCCGTACCCTCTAATTCAGCGTCATCGATTTCCTTTAATCTATAAGACAAGGTCATTAAACTTTCAGCTAGATGTACATTTTCAACTAGAACATCCGGTGGTAAGTTTAAATCCGTAGGAGCGAAATTCCAAATTGCTTTAATTCCAAGATTAATTAATTCTTTAGCTGCAGCTGGCGCTTTTAATTTAGGAACTGTAAGTGCTGCAATGTGAATTGTATTATTCTTTACAAATTCTTCAAGGCGCTCAATCATCTGAATCTCCACTCCACGAATGGAAATTCCTTCTAATCTTGGGTTTACATCGAATATTCCTTTTACATAAAAACCTCTACGTTCAAAATCAATGTAGTTTGCCAAAGCCTGTCCTAAATTACCTGCACCTATAATAATAACATTATATTGCTTATCTAAACCTAAAATTTTGCCTATCTCTTCATATAAATATTCCACATTATAACCGTAACCTTGCTGTCCAAACCCTCCAAAATTATTTAAATCCTGCCTGATTTGAGAAGCAGTTACTTTCATTTTCTCACTTAATTCTTTTGACGATATTCTAACAACATCATTCTCTAGTAATTCGCCAAGGTATCTATAATATCTTGGTAATCTTTTTATTACCGCAATAGAAATATCTTTTTCTTGCATAATCTTCCTCCTTGAAATAAATAAAATACCCCACTTTATTCATTTCATTATATTTGAATGTTATAAATTTGTCAAATAGAGTTTTTTTATATTAGAACAATAGAGTTTTTATAATAGAACGAAGTATTTGAAATTACAAAGCTTTACTAACTTTTTTACATATGTTAAAATAAATGGCATGGGTGTTTTTCCCCGTATATTTTTACCAGAAAGGTAACTTATTATGATAATTACTTGTAAAAACATAAATAAAAGCTTTGGAACAACACAAATTTTAGATAATGTTTCTTTTCATATAAATGAGCTGGAGAAAGCTGCAATTGTTGGACTTAATGGAGCTGGAAAATCCACCTTGTTCAAAATAATTATTGGAGAATTAAATGCTGATTCGGGTGAGGTCATATTTTCGAAGGGATGTAGTGTAGGGTATCTTGCTCAGCATCAGGGGCTTGTATCAGATCATTCTATTTATGAAGAAATATTAACAGTTAAGCAGGATGTTATTGATTTAGATAAAGAAATACGCAAGTTAGAACTTGATATGAAAAATGTAACTGGTGATGAACTAGAACGTTTGCTAAATACTTATACTCGTTATACTCATGAATTTGAACTAAAAAATGGCTACGCATATAGAAGTGAAGTGATTGGAGTTTTAAAAGGTCTGGGCTTTGATGAAGATGATTTCAGCAAACAAGTTGCAACTCTTTCTGGTGGACAAAAAACACGAGTGGCCTTAGGTAAACTATTATTAAGTTCACCCGATTTAATTTTACTAGACGAACCTACCAATCATTTGGATATGGAATCCATTGCCTGGCTAGAAACCTACCTGTTAAATTATAAAGGTTCGGTTTTGGTAATTGCTCATGATCGTTTCTTTCTTGATAAAGTAGTTACTAAAGTGGTTGAACTTGAAAACACAAAAGCTACTTCTTTTGAAGGTAATTATTCAGAATATGCTAAGAAAAAAGCTTTTCAAAGAGAAACATTAATGAAGCATTACTTGAATCAACAAAAGGAAATCAAACACCAGGAGGAAGTAATAGCTAAGTTACGCTCCTTTAATCGTGAGAAGTCAATAAAACGTGCGGAAAGCCGTGAAAAGATGTTAGATAAAATCCAACGATTAGATAAACCAGTTAATGAAGAACCTATTATGTCAATAAGTCTAGAACCTCATGTCATAAGTGGAAATGATGTACTTACTGTTACAGACCTTACAAAATCCTTTGGTGCCCTTACTTTATTTGAAAATATTAGTTTTGAAATAAAACGCGGGGAAAAAGTAGCCATTATCGGCAATAACGGAACAGGAAAAACTACAATACTAAAAATGGTTAATCAGATGCTCTCTCCAGACAGCGGGGAAATTAAACTTGGTGCCAAAGTTAAAATAGGTTATTATGATCAGGAACATCAGGTACTCGATCAGGAGAAAACTTTATTTGATGAATTGCAAGACACGTATCCACATATGGATAATACCAAAATCCGAAACATTTTAGCAGCTTTTCTCTTTACAAATGATGATGTTTTTAAACGGATAAA
>JAQSYR010000261.1 GCA_029256035.1 Anaerocolumna sp.
CATTAAGGATGAAAAAAGGTGTCAGGCACCATAAAATTAATTTTATGGTGCCTGACACCTTGAATTTGTTTTAGATTCATATTATAGTATACATAGGACTTGTACAACACGTGAAAGGAGGCATTTTCTGTGGCTAATTTTATGAAATACGAAGATTTATTTCGGAAAAAAGCAAAAGGACCTTATGATTCCTCCTTAGAGGAAAACATGCCAATGTATGATAACCTTCCATATATATGTGATGTAACCTTATGTAACCGGGATACAATAAATATGGAAAGTGGAAATATAATAAAATATTATAGGTATACCATTGGTGAGGCATTTGAAATCGATCCCAATGTGGATAAAAATATACTTTGTAAATAAAAAACAGGGATTAGCAATCAGGCAAATAAGTATTTCGTCCTGATATGCTAATCCCCTTTCTGTATAAGTGTGTTATTTAATACTTAAATCTTGAATGCATTTACTCCCGGATATTCAGCAATTCCATTTAACTGATGCTCAATTCTTAATAAACGGTTATATTTTGCAACACGATCACTTCTAGAAGGTGCACCTGTCTTAATCTGTCCAGCATTGGTTGCAACTGCAATATCTGCAAGTGTTACATCTTCTGTTTCTCCAGATCTATGAGAAACGATAGCTGTCCAACCATTATTTTTTGCCATTTCAATGGCATCTAGTGTTTCAGTTAAAGTACCAATCTGATTAAATTTAATCAGTACAGAGTTGGATATACCAATCTTAGTACCTTCTTTAATTCTCTTTGTATTAGTAACAAATAAATCATCACCAACTAATTGAATTTTATTACCAAGTCGCTGTGTTAGCTTCTTCCAGCCTTCAAAATCTTCCTCTGCCAAACCATCCTCAATGGATTTGATTGGATACCGATTACATAAATCTTCTAAATAATCTATCATGGCATCCACGGTTTTATATTCTCCTGCTTTCCAGAATAAATATTCCCCTTCTCTGCCAGTCTTTTTCGCTTCTTCATACATTTCTGTTGAAGCAACATCCATTGCGATATAAAAATCAGTTCCAGGAACATACATCATAGGAACTGGTAATACTTTTGCATTAACTCCACCTATATATTGATAGAGGGGTAACTGTAGAGATTCAGCTGCAGCTTTTGCTACTGCTAAAGAAGCACCTAAAATAGCATTGGCTCCAAGCTTTCCTTTATTATCAGTTCCATCTGTTTCTATCATTTTCTTATCCACTTCAGCCTGATTCAATGCATTCATTCCTACTATAGCCTCTGCAATGGCAGTATTCACATTCTCTACTGCCTTTAATACACCATTACCCAGATATCTTTTTTTATCGTTATCCCTTAATTCTACTGCTTCAAACGCTCCTGTAGAAGCACCTGATGGAACCGCAGCCCTGCCAATACTTCCATCAGCAAGCACTACCTCTACTTCCACTGTCGGATTACCTCTTGAGTCTAATATTTCCCTGCCAACTACTTTTTCAATTGTAAAGTTAGTTTTCATAATAATCCCTTCCTTCTATTAAGTATTTACATGCATATAAATGCAGTCCATATTACTACTTTATTCAATAGTATTAATAGTATAAACATTCATCCTTAATGTATTCACTCACATGGATAAATGAATTATCTATTTCTATTATAACATGCTTTATAAAAAATGTAACCGAAAATACCCACATTTGCCATATAATTCATGATAATTTTTGTCAGTTAGGAGTGTTGAAAAACCACATTCTTTTATGATATACTATTAGTAAATTTTGCTATATTCCTACTACCAATGGACATATGGCGTATGTTAATTAAATAAAGGGAAGGAAACCAATTATGACGAATACTTTTGAACAACTAAAGGAATATATGGATAAAGTAATGGCCTTTCAAGCTGCATTAACCTTGTTTGAATGGGATGCAGAAACACTTGCTCCTGATGAATCTATGAATTATACAGCAAAGACCATTGGTATATTATCCAATGAATATTTCACCAATCTGATTAATGAAAAGGTGAAAGCGCTTTTAGTGAAATTAAGTGAAGAAGACCTTAATGTAAATGAAAAAGCAATTGTAAAGCAAATGAAAAAATCTTATGAAGAAATGGAACTTATTCCGCCAAAAGAATATCAGGCATTGAAAGAACTAACTGCAAAAGCTTCCGGTATCTGGGCAAAGGCGAAGAAAAATCAAAACTTTGGTGAGTATGCTCCAATTTTAGATGAAATAATTACATATCAAAAAAAATTTGCTGGATACCGAGTGAAAGCAAATGAAAATCCTTACGATATTTTATTAAATGATTTTGAAGAAGGTTTTAATACTGAAAATAAGCAAAAGGAATTTTGTAATTATCTAAGTGAATATGTTGGTTTTGATAAATCTAAGGGTGTCATTGCAGAAAGTGCCCATCCCTTTACCATGAACATACATAATCATGACGTAAGAATAACTAATCATTTTCACAGGAATAATTTAGAAAGTGCCATCTTCTCTATTATTCATGAGAGCGGTCATGGTATCTATGAAATGAATATAGACGATGAAATTACTCAAACACCAGTTGGTGGCGGTACTTCCATGGGAATGCATGAATCCCAGTCTAGATTTTTTGAAAACATAATTGGCAGAAGTGAATCTTTTTGGATTCCAATTTATGAAAAGCTAAAAGGAACTTTTCCAGAGCAACTAAAAGACGTCACTTTAGATCACTTTATAAAAGGGATTAATAAATCTCAACCAAGTCTCATACGTACAGAAGCAGAT
>JAQSYR010000080.1 GCA_029256035.1 Anaerocolumna sp.
ACTGAGGAAGAAGAAAAAGAGTTCATTAAAAACATTAAACATCCTGATAAATCCAATACCTACATTAAAAAAGAAGAACAATATAAAGATTTAATCTCTTCTGCCTATAGCTTTTTGCTAATCGCAGTTTTAGGAATTGGTTTACTTGTATTAAATGTACTTGGTGTAATTCAAATATTTAACGGGATACTATCTTATCTTGTTATGGGGGTTTTATTTATTGCTTTCCTTTATGTAGGCATTACTTCATTTACTAAATCCCTTAAAGTTAAAACACAGATTACGGAGGAAAATCAGGTAACTGATAAAATTAACCAATGGCTTTCAGAAAATGTTACTGCTGCACAACTTGAATCCTTTGTAAATCCAGAGGATACAGAAGAAGTTCAGTTTATGCATAAGTTGGATAAAATGAAAGAACTAATTACTGCTACCTTTGGAGAACTTGACGAGTTATACTTAGATCGTTTAGTTGAGGAGTATTATAACAATACTTTTGAATCAAATAATATATAAAAATTTCAAAAAAGTGGCCTGGTGAGTTAATATTTCACCAGGCCATATCACTATTAAAAACTTAAAATATCTTCTAACTCTTCTCTGCTTAAGGTATTGATAAAAACTTCTTTTGACTGAATAACCGAATCCGATAGTTCCTTTTTCCGCCTCTGCAGCTTATAAATTTTTTCTTCAATGGTACCCTTGGTAATCAATTTAATCACATGCACTGCTTTTGCTTGTCCGATACGGTAAGCACGGTCTGTGGCCTGATCTTCTACTGCAGGATTCCACCATGGATCATAGTGAATAACCGTATCAGCACCTATTAGGTTCAGACCTGTTCCTCCAGCCTTTAAGGAAATTAGAAAAACCTTACCCTCACCCTGGTTAAATCTTTTTACATATTCGTTGCGGTCCTGAATTTTTGTAGTGCCTGCAAGGTAAAAACTTTCAATCTTCTGTTTTCCTAATTCTACTTCAATCAGATCTAACATAGAGGTAAATTGAGAGAAAACCAGGATGCGATGGTCATTGGCAATGGCATCTACGATTAATTCCATTAGTAAATCTAATTTTCCACTTCCACCAGTATAATCTTCAATAAAAGTAGATGGATGACAACAAATCTGACGAAGTCTGGTTAACGCAGCTAAAATCTTCATTTTACTCTTTTCAAACCCTTTTTCATCAATTTCTGAAGTTAATTCACCCTTAATATTTTCTATATAGGAAACATATACTTTCTTTTGTTCCTCTGACATATCCGTTAACATTTTCTCTTCAATTTTATCCGGCAATTCATGAAGAACATCTTTTTTCATACGTCTTAAAATAAAAGGAATAATTCGCTTATTTAAATCTTCCAATACGCCATCTTCTTCCTTCATTATAGGCTTCTCATAATGATTTAAAAACTTGCTGTGACTTAATAAATAATCAGGCATAATAAAATCAAAAATAGACCATAATTCAGAAAGTGAATTTTCAATTGGTGTACCAGTTAATGCAAATTTGTGGTTTGCTCTTAATTGTTTTACAGACTTGGCATTTAGAGAATCTGCATTTTTAATATATTGAGCTTCATCAATAAATACCGTATGAAAATTAAATTTATTGTATAAATCAACATCACGACGCATAAGAGGATAAGATGTTATTAAAATATCTGCATGATCGGAAGCTTCAATAAATTCCTGTCTTTCTTTTGGAGCTCCTGTAATAACAACAGATCTTAAGTGTGGCGCAAAATTTTCTATTTCATCCTGCCAGTTATAGATCAGGGAAGTTGGGCATACAATTAAAAATAATAATTTTTCATTTTGTGTTTTGTCCTTCTTATACTCTTCCATTATGGATTCTATATATACAATGGATTGGAGGGTTTTACCAAGGCCCATATCATCTGCTAATATGCCTCCCAGGTTATGGTCTGCCAATGTACGAAGCCACTTATAGCCGGTAACTTGATAATTTCTTAAATCCGCCTTTATTCCGGAAGGTAGGGTATATTCTGTAATGCTAGGGTCAATCATACGATCTACCAAATCAATAAAGGCATCGTTTTTTTCCAGCAAAAAGTCTTTTTCTTCAAATATATTATTTAAATATAGAGCATTGTTTTTAGATAAGTATATAGTATCATTTCCCATATCTTTATTGGATACATTAAGGTTATTTAAAATATCCCACAGAGCTCCAACATTTTGTTCCTCTAAATCTATAAAACTGCCATCTTTTAAACGGTAATACTTTTTCTTCATTCGGTAGGATTTAAATAAATCTTTAATTTCATCCTTGGGTACTTCTTCGTAGACCAAATCCATTTCCAACAGATTTAGACCACTGTTAATACGAAGACCGGCTTTTACTTTTCCTGGTGATTTAATATTAATCTTTTTAAACTCATCAGAATAATATAAATCACATTCTTTCGCCAGATCATGGATGGATTCCGTTAAAAATTCATAGATGGTATCTTCATTGCGCATAATAAAATTCTTTGCTTTTATCTGAAACCCTGATTGCTCTAACTTTTCAATAAAATAATCTTCTTTTTGGGGTTGTCTTACAATTATATACTGATCCGATGGTGCATTTTCAAAGGCGTTAAATTCATGTTCCCCATAGCCATATCTTAATTCTGCACGTATTGTATTCTTAACTTTATCCAAATAGATTACTGCTTTTAAATCGGTTGTAATAAAACGTTCCTGAATCTCTTTTGGCACTGATAATTCCATTGTTTCGCTAATTTTAGGTAATACCGTTTCTAAAAATTTGTTTTTATGCTCCCCTTTAAATACTAATGGTTCTTTCTCTTTTCCAAGACTATTAAAAAAGGGCACATAATTACTGCGAAATTTTTTGTTGGGATGATAAATACATCCATTAAGGTAAAGCAGTTCCCCTGACTCAGTTAATGGAATTACATTATATTGTTCCAAATAATCCAAAGCAATCTCATTCTCCTTTAAGGATAAATGATATTTTATTGGGGGATTATCTGTAGAATACCGAACACTATCATATTGCTTACCATATAATTCTAATATAAATTTACAATCCTGGGTGATTTCTAAAAAACGCTTTAACATATTTCTGGTAATAATTAATTGTGATTTATTAAATAATTTAGTATAGGAAATCTTATCAATTGCTTCCTGAACCTCTAAAATTTCTATTAAATAATCTAAAATTTTTTGAGATGATTTATCAAATTTACTCTCTCCATAAATAAATTTAAATTCTTTCCCTAAGTCAATATTTTCTTGATTATAATAATCCATAAGAAATTTTTTAATGGATTGAACTTTGTAAAGTCGGTTGCTTCCAACTTGAATTGAAATATAAGCATTTCCAGAATCAGCACGCAGTAGTGTTGGTATTGAAATTGTAGCTTCCAGATGAAAAGTCTCTCCCTGGGTTGTATTATACTCCTGATTACTAAAATACTCTAGAATCTGAAAAATTGTTTTTTCAGCAGGATTATCCGGTTCCTTAAGTAGAGAGCGTTCCACATAATTTAACACAAAAAACAAAGCTGTAACTACATGTTTACAAGCTCCATTTCCTTTGATATGATCGGAGCAGTTACAGCTATGCTCAAAGGATCCATCCTCAAAAACCTTTATGGTAACCATATAATTAAAACTATCCTTAACTGTTACACGATATTGTTGTTTCCCACTGGACCATGTGGCATTTAATACATGATTATTTTTATAATCTTGCAGTCCTCTGGAATAAACAACATCATCCGCGACTAAATTTCTTATTCCCATTCTGGATAATTTTATCATAACAACTACTCCTTTTATACGTCCTTACTTTGCATCGTATTATTATAACATAATTTTAAGGATATTGTTAGATTAATTAAAGGTTTTTGTAAGAAATTTAGCATTTTATTGTTATGTCACTATACTATTCTTATTTCTCAATTTGTCTTGCCTTAACATGGAACGTAAACCAAATAAGATGCAAATCAAAATTCCTATGAATGGCAGAATCATATCATAACAGGTGTGATTCTTTTTCGTAATAATTGAAAACCCCCATAAGAGAAATGGAAACCCTAACAATGCAAACAATATACCACTGATAAAATTCTTATATTTACTCATCGTTTTAAAATGATTTATCTTCTTCATCTGTGCTCTCCCTCGTTTAGATTATTACAGTTCTTAAATAATAAACGAGGGGGAGCTTAAAAAGGTTTCATTTATTTTAAAATATCTTAAGAAAATATTACATTTTTATAATAATAGTATTAATTGCAAATATAAATGAATCTTTTTGTAATTTTTTTGTTTTACTACAAGTTATTTTTATCATTTTACTTGAAAAATATCGATAAAGATAATACAATTTTTTTGTTAAATCTAATACAAAGGATGGCTTAAAATCACATGGATAATTTAAAACCCAAAATACTAACCGTAATGAAAAGTTACAATTTACATCAATTTAAGAAAGATATGACGGCTGGTATTATTGTCGCGATTATTGCGTTACCCCTTTCCATTTCATTTGCATTAGGTAGTGGAGTATCTGCAGAAAAAGGGATTTATTCTTCTATTTTAGCAAGCATTATGGTTGCACTCCTTGGTGGCAGCCGAGTACAAATTACAGGACCAACCGGTGCTTTTATTGTAATTACACAGTCCATTGTTTCTGTTTATGGCTATAAAGGATTAATAATTGCAATGATTATGGCTGGCATTATTCTAATCCTTATGGGGATATTTCGTCTTGGTAAATTGATTAAGTACATACCTTCTCCTATTACAATCGGTTTTACCGGTGGAATAGCAATTACCATATTTACCTTGGAAATAAAGTATTTTTTAGGTTTAACATTAGATCATTTGCCAGCAAATTTTTTTGGAAAATGGTATACTTATCTTATTAATCTGGACAAAGTAAACTGGCAGTCTTTTTTTCTAGGCCTATTTACAATTATTGTGTTACTTCTCTGGCCAAAGTTTAATAAGGTAATACCTAATTCACTGATTGCCATTTTACTTGGTACCCTCATTGCCAAAGGCTTATCACTTAATGTGGCTACTCTGGGTGATATTCCAAAAACACTCCAATTACCAGAAGTACCAATCATCTCATTTGATGTAGTCATAAATTTAATGCAACCTGCATTTACCATAGCAATTCTTGTTGCAATGCAAGCATTATTATCAGCGGTTGTTACGGATGAGCTAATAAATGGAAAACATCGTGCCAATATGGAATTAATTGCACAGGGAGTTTCCAATCTTGTGCTTGGAATTTGTGGCCTTATTCCTGCTACAGGTGGAGTAGCCCGTTCCATCGCCAATGCAAAAAATGGAGCCAGAACACCAATCGCCGCTATTTTTCAAAGTTTAACTTTGTTCTTATTCCTTACAGTAGGAATGCCCTTAATCAAATATGTTCCAATGAGCGTATTAGCTGGAATATTAATTGTATTTTCTTATCATATGTTTAATGTAAAAGCTTTTATATCTTATGTAAAAGCTCCTAAAAGCGATGTAGCCGTATTACTTGCTTCCTGCATTCTCACCTTTGCCTTTGACCTGATATTGGCAATCGAAGTTGGAATGATATTAGCCTGTATATTATTTATGAAAAGAATGGCAGATACTACCGATGTTTCATTATGGAATCCATTTAAAGAAGAAGAAATTGAAGAGGAATCAGATCCTGAAAATATAAATTTAAAACAATTACCTTCAGGAGTTTTGGTTTTCGAAATCAGTGGCCCTATGTTCTTTGGGGCAACAGATAAATTTATTAATATTGCAGAGTCTTTTAATAAGAATACCCATACGGTAATACTTCAAATGAGAAGTACCCCTGCTATTGATGCTACAGCTCTTAATAATTTGAAAAATCTATATCATAAAATGAAAAATCATGGAATCAATTTATTGCTCTGCCATGTCAGACAGCAGCCATATACTGCCATGACAAAAGCAGGTTTTATTGAACTGGTGGGAAGTGAGAATTTCTATCCTACCATTGATGATGCATTAAATAATATATAATATTGAATTTGGCTGCTGCATACTAATTTGTTGTGCAGCAGCCAATTTTTTAATGATTTATAAAATTATGGGTTTTATTGGTAACTAGGGCAATTGTTACGGTTAACAAAGGGAATTTTTCACGTTTTCCTTTTCGATTTAAAGTAACTATATATCCTTTATTACGATCTTCTTCACTATATAACTTTCTTGCCTCTTCTTCAAAACTTTGAATTATAGTATTGGTAATCTCCTGCCACTCATAATGATTTAATATAAAAATAAAATCATCACCACCAATATGGCCAACAAAATCTTGTTTGCTTTTATATTTAAGAATTATTTTTGTCAGAATTTTAATTACCATATCCCCATTTTCAAAACCATATACGTCATTAAATGCTTTGAAATTATCAATATCTATGTACATAACCGTATAATTACTTTTTGTTTCAATGATATGATATAATTCCTGTTCTATCATGTGATTGCCCGGCAATCCACTTAGAGGATTCAGATTTTTAGCATTAGCAATATCAATTTCCGTAGCTTTCTGAAGCAAATCCTTTACCGTTACAATTCCATAATATTTGCCGTTCTTGGTTATTACAATGATATCATAAAGCTTACGGTTCTCTCTTGCCATTGCCAAATAAGAAACGGTATTTATAGGTGTATGATAATCCACCTCTAAATATTCCGTATCCATAATAGCATTAATTTCTTTTCTCTGATTTAAACTATAACCAAATCGTCCACTTAATTTTGAATTCAGACTTTCTCTGGTGATAATTCCTAAAGCTCTGTCATTATTTACAATACATATGCCATCAAGCTCAGGAGCTTCTCTGAATTCATCAAACACTTTTTCCACTTTCATATCTGGTGGTATTATTTTTGTCTGCATGCTAATAGTATCTATATACAAATTCGATAAATTCATTCCAATGGTATAATTTCTTCGCCAATTTAAATCTTCTATATAGTTAAGAAGTTCTTTATCAATTTCTTCAATGGATTCTTTTGGCTTTTGAATCAGATATCCCTGTCCATATTGGACACCCATCTCAATTAAAGTTTTTAATTCCTCTTTGGTCTCAATGCCTTCTGCAATAAGACTAACATTTGTGTTAAGGGAAAATTCCATCATTCCTTTTACAAGTGCATGTTTTAACCGATCTTTATCAATGTTACGAATAAGCTTCATATCTAGCTTTAAATAATGAGGATTTATATCACTAATCAGATTTAATCCGGAATAACCTGCACCTGCATCATCAATTGCTATTTGATACTGTTGTATTTTATAATGTTCTACTACTTTCTGAAAATTTTCAATATCATTGACTGCATTTTTCTCAGTAATTTCAAATGTTACATTTTCAGGGTCTATGTTATATAATTTTATTCTTTCTTTTGTAAATCCGTCACGAAATTTTATATCAAAAAGTACTTTGGGATTTACATTTATAAATAATTTTTTATTAAAGGGTGGTTTCATTTGTAAATGAGCTGCTTCTAAAGATAATTCTCTGCATAGAAGTTCTAAATCCCATAATCTGTTGTATTCTCCGGCAATATTAAATAGTTCTTCTATATTGCTAAATTGTTGATTTTTAGTTAATCTGCTTAAAGCTTCATAACCTAGTACCTGTCCATCACGTAAGGATACAATAGGTTGGAATACAGATTTTATGTGTTTACCATCTATAATATAATCTAATTCTTCTTTTATTTTTGCCATAATATCATTCATGTTGTGATCCTCCGTTTTTATACAAGATAAATTAGAGAGATTTACTTACAACGCTTCCTCATTTGTAATTTTTTATAGAATATCCAATAGATATTAATTCTAGTTAAAAAGAATGTAAAAAGAAAGTAAAATTAAAATTATAATTTTACTCTCAAAAGTCGTCATACCTATCCATCAGAAGTTTCTTTACACAGGGTAAAAATATATAAAAAATTGAGGCTGGTGTTGCCAGCCCCATACTAGAAAAATGAAATAAAATTGGTAGAACCACTTTTATAGACCAATTATACTTCTTTTACCTGGTGATGTCAATATAAAATATATAACAAATTATAAATTATGAAATATGTGAATTAATCTAATTTTTTTGCATTATTATTGGTAATCTTAGATAACTTTTCATCAATGACACTAAAATGTTTATAAAGAGCTTCTCTTCCAAGTTCTTTATCTTTATTTTTTATGCTTTTTAATATTAAACTATGTGCTTCATGTAATTTCATCTTACTTTCTTTTGTGCCCAGGATTTCTTTTCTCAAATCATTATTAAAGTGATCCATAACATCGGAAACAGCCTGTAAAATGTCAATAATCAACAGGTTTTTTGAGGCTAATGTTATTACATAATGAAATTGTTTATCCAGTACTACATTATTTTCTTCGGTTCCATGTTCTAATTCAGATACTATACTTTCTAACTGGTTGATTTGAAATTCTGTTATATGATCAATAGCTAACATCATAGCCTGTATTTCAAGGCCTAATCGCAATTGACTAATTTGTTCATAATTGATCTGATTCATAATAAACATCATGGACATGGTTTCCATTAAGTTCTTTTCAAAATTACCGGTTAAATAATTCCCTGCTCCGTGCTGGCTTGATATTACACCCATAATATCAAGAGTGCGAAGTGCTTCCCTGACAGAGTTACGGCTTACCCCTAATGACTCTGATAATTCTCTTTCTGCAGGTAGCTTGTCTCCGATTCGTATTTCACCATTCATAATTTGATTCTTAACATATTCGATGATTCTGGTATATGATTTTTCTTCCATAGGCTTATTCCTCTGCAATTAATATATGATCTGGTTTCTTTTATTGTATAAAGTTTTATAACCAAAATGTAAGGAACAAAATACAGTTAAACAAACTGCCGTACAGATTGCTATCATAATTGCTATCTGGTACATTATTGCTGTCGTAGGAAGAGTTCCTGAGAGAATCTGTCCTGTCATCATTCCTGGTAGTGATACAATTCCCATTCCAATCATGGAATTCATGGTAGGTAATAAGGCTGTCTCTAAAGCATTATTCACATAGGGAATCAATATTTTTTTGGGGGTAACTCCTAAATTTAATAAAGCATCCATTTTATTCTTTTGTGTTTTAAGTGTATCATTAAAGGTTTTTAATCCTAAAGTTACACCTGTCATGGCATTTCCCATAATCATTCCTGCTAATGGAATTGTATATTGAGGATTAAAAATATTTTCACCTACTACGGCAAGTACAAAGAATGCTAGTACAAAGAGTCCGGATAAGGCTAAGGAGAATCCTACCGCCATTTTAAAATTAGGGTTCATATCTTTATTTTTTCCCAGAACTCTGCGTATGGAGAAAATTGTCATGGCTGACAGATACAGTATTACAAAGATTGGATGAGGATTTTTAAATACATATGTTAATACAAGTCCGGCTAACACTAACTGCACAGTCATTCGTACACTTGCTATTAATAAAAACTTTGTCTGATTAATCCTTGATTTTTTCATAATAATCAAAACAATAATTAGTAATAGGTAAACCAGGCTAAACTGAAGGATATTAAGCTGAACCACACCCTGCACTAAATCGCCCTCCTCTCTATAGTAATCAGATTTTCGGCAAATGTTTCTGTTATATAGCTATCATGACTTACTATAATAACAGTAATTTTATGATTTTGACAGAATGAGGTTATATTAGATATTACAATTTTACTATTCTCTTTATCCAGAGCAGATGTTGGCTCATCAAGCATAATAACTTTAGGCATAAAAGATAAAAAGATAGCAATATATACCCTTTGCCTTTCTCCTCCTGACATGGATGTACAGTCTTTTTCTAAGGGGAAAAAAATATTACACATATTCAGAAATTCTTGCATTTTTGCATCTGTCAATAATTCCATGCCTCGGTATTCATAAAATAATTTAAAATTCTCCCGTATAGAAGCATCAAATAAAAATACCGTCTGGCTGATTAACATAATATCCTTACGTAAATCAATAGTATTAAGTTCTTCTATATCCTGACCGAAATATAACAGATTACCGCTGCTTGGCGAAAGTGTTCCATTAAATAACCGTAATAAGGTAGACTTGCCAGTTCCGCTGTTTCCAACGATAAAGTTCACTTTATCCATTAATATCTGTATATCCTGATAATGAATCCTATCCTGATAAGACAGATTTTTTGTTTCAATAATCACTTCATTTATGATGATATCATCTCCTTGCCTCTTTTGTTTTTTTTTCTTTTGTTTTTTCTTTTGTTTTTTTTGTTTTTTCTTTTGTTTTTTTTTGTTTTATCTTTTGCTTTATCTTTTGCTTTTTCTCTTGTAAAGCAGTAGTTTCTAAAGCATCAAATATATAATCAGACTTATAACACCTTAATCAAACTTTATTCTATAAACTTTATTCTATAAACATTATTCTATAAACATTATTCTATAAACATTATTCTATATCCTTTATTATACTGATATATGATATGGTTTTCAAGCTAACTTTTATGTATTAAGTTAGGATAACAGA
>JAQSYR010000081.1 GCA_029256035.1 Anaerocolumna sp.
GTTTTCATATAAATTTCCTTATAGATTTTTGTTTTTTAAGAATTCTTCATTCTTATGAATTCTTAACACTTAAACTCTTTAAAAATGCTTAAATTAATATTCCTTAATTATAGTTCCGCTTCAAAAAATTAACATCATCAAATAAGGATATCTGCTGATAAGTAATATTGTCTCCTAACCCTAAAGGCAGCCTTTCTTTCACGTGAACCAGTTGATTGGTTATATAATTTTCTTCCAGTTTAACAGGGTACATCATCTGCCCGCTACATGTTATGAAATATATGGCTCGCTTTAAAACAACACCCATCTTCTTTAAGTCTTCAAATCGAAGTTTTGCTGTTTTTCTTGCTTTCACAATACGCTGTGCAGATCTTACTCCTATTCCTGGAACTCGAAGCAGGGTATAATAGTCTGCTCTGTTTACTTCTACAGGAAATGTTTCCAGGTGACCCAATGCCCAATTACACTTAGGATCTAATAAAACATTAAAGTTTGGACGTTCTTCTGAAAGTAATTCCGAGGCTTGAAAGCCATAAAATCTTAATAACCAATCTGCCTGATATAGACGATGTTCTCTTAATAAGGGAGGTCCTCCTGGAAGGACAGGAAGAGAGGAATCTTCATTTACTCTGATAAAAGCAGAAAAGAAAACTCTCTTTAAATCAAACTTCTGATAAAGTGCTTCCGTAACTGATAATATCTGATAGTCATTCTCAGGTGTTGCTCCAATAATCATCTGGGTACTCTGGCCTGCTGGAACAAACCCTCTATTAATACTTGGGCGCTTCACTTTTCCTAAAGCGTAATCCGATTGGTATCCCGATAAAGAGGTATCCAAAATCTTGTCCCGAATGGATAGTTCCGACTGGCGGCCTTGAATAATAGAAACCTGGTCTTCTGCTCCTGGAATCACTATCTGATTCTGTTTTGCTTCCAATATAGGTGTTTCACTAAGACTATCTTTAGAATTAAACCTATTAAAATGATTGTTATTTACAATGGCAGGTGATTTTATTAATTCATTTCTTCCAATCTGTATCTGTTTCATTGGTTTTAAAATATTCTTTCGAGTTTTGTGGGGTGCCAGTGTTTTTAACCCTTCTGCTGTAGGTAATTCAAGATTAACGCTCATTCGGTCAGCATACCAGCCAGTCATCTCAATAATATCAGAACTTGCACCTGGTACAGCCTTACAATGGATATATCCATTAAAATGATGTACTTCTCTTAGCATACGCAGTGCCTCGCAAATTAATTCCATGGTATAATTAGGATTCTTAATAACACCAGAACTTAGAAACAATCCTTCAATATAATTTCTTCGATAAAACTCCATGGTTAATACACATATTTCTTCCGGAGTAAAGGTTGCTCTGATTACATCGTTAGAGGAGCGGTTTAAACAATATTTACAATCAAAAATACATTCATTGGTAAATAAAATTTTAAGTAAGGAAATACATCTGCCATCTGCAGAAAAAGTGTGACAGATACCAGCGGCTACAGTATTACCAATACCTCCTGGAGTTCCTTTTCTGTCTACTCCACTGGAAGTACAGGCAACATCATACTTTGCAGCATCTGATAAAATTTCTAGTTTTTTCTGAATGGACATATTCTCTTCAAATATCATATCCTGTCACCCCTATATGCAAACAAATGTTCTTTTATCTTATTTTAACATATGGTTTCGTTAAAATCAATAAGAAAAAGAACATTTGTTTGAATTTGTTTATTGAATTAATATTCCCTTTGTAATTTACTTTTACTAATTACCAAAGATAATGTAAAAAATGTAACTGCAAATCCAATCTGGATGGCCATATAACTTAAAATAGGCTTAATATTAGTAAAATTATGAACCGTTAATGAGGCAATGGTATCATTGGCTCTTACAAACCAGTAAACCGGTGCAAAGCTTGAAAAATGCAAAACCGAGTCTCCTAATAGGAATTGAGGAACAAAAGCTCCACTTATAAAACTCAAACCTAAAGGCAGTATTACTGATAATGCTTCATTTGCCTGTTTGCTTTTCACTAACATAGCAGCCAAATAACTGATACCTAAAGCACAAAAGGAGAATACAATCAGATTCAACCAATGTAATAATACATTTGTATCAATTGTTTTAATTGGATTTAAAATATAACCTAAAACTATGAGAATTATATCATAACCTAATACAAAGATTAAATTGCCTTCCATCAGCTGAATATTTAAACTTCTAAACGTAATAGGAGAAACTAGATTTCTTCGCCTAATATTTATATTGTGGAAAGATAACATAATAAGACTTACACCAACTATGCAGCCAGTCAAAAGAATATAGGATGCAAAATTAACATAATAACTATAATAGCTATCAACCACTTTATCCGTTTTTTCATTAATTTGTACCGTTGCCTGAGCCTTTAAATCATTAGATACATAAGTGGCTAATTCCTCTTCTGTTATATCTGGTACTGTATATAAATAATTTTTTGCTGTATTTAAGTACGTATTAATTGCTGCATCTACTGTAGTTGCATAAATGGCATCCGGTACGGTTTTTTTCTCTAAACTTACATCCTTCCCAGCTGAAAAATCCTCACCAAATTCATAGGGTATGGTTAGTATATATTCAACTTCCCTGAAAAACAAAGCATCCTGTAAGTCACTTTCTATATCTCCAAGGTCCTTAAATTCACAATATTCCTCCAGATACTCTATAAGCCCTTGAACCAATGGACTATCTTCATTATAATTTACAATCGCAGTACTTATTTTATCCTGCATAAATCCCGTAACGTTGTCATTTCGGTTAACGGTCTGAATTATGGTAATTCCTGCAAATAATACGGTATATAGGAGCAGCGTAGTAGAAATGCTTCTTAATAATTTAAAATACAACTTAAAGACTTGCATATTCTCTCCTCCTTATTTTAATGAATGTTACCACAACGAATATAATTGTGAGTACAGATAATAACCCAATATTTAAAAATACTCTTTCATTTGTTTCATAATAATATAAACTGTATAAGGCATCAGTTATCAGACTGGAAGGATTAATATAACCAATAATAGGTGCTTTGGTAGCAATTAAATATTTAATATCCACATTCATCATACCTGCTAAAAAGCCTCCGCCAATGGATACGGCAGTTAACATAACTTCACGTACTTTTACATTAATTTTAAATGTGACACATACAAATGCTCCAAAAGATATACCACAGAGAGAACCTACAATACTAATTAAAATAATCAGTCCTAAATCGTCTCCAAACTGAACTTTTAATATATTATTTAAAAATGCAAATAACAAAAGGATACTGCTAAAATGCATAGTAAATGCTGCTAATAAGTTACTTAGCAATAACTTAAATTTATTGGTAGGCGCTACGTTTATTCTTGCACCAATAGCAGATTGGTCTGCCTGAATATCTATCATTTCTCGAAAACCCCAATTACAGCCGAACATACAAGTCATTGCAATCAAAGAGTAAAAATAGATTAGTGTAAAATCTGGATTTTTCTGACCGGTTCCGCCATTTACTATAAAATCTCTCTGCTGTACAATCTCTTCTAATAAACCTTGGTTAAAAGCATCTGGATTAATGGTTGCAATGTTCATCAGGGTTTTACTTTTTTGCAGATAGCTATCTGCTATGGTTTTAATAATGGATTGTTCTATTCCATTTTCATTAAAATATAGGGTAAGATCACTTTCATATTCAATGATGCCTTTTATTTTGCCCTGATTCATAAGCTCCATGGCACTTTCCTTGCTTTCAATACCAACCTGAAACAATTTTTTATCATCTGTTATTTCCATAGAATTTAAAACATCAATAAAAGAATCATTTACATTTTCACTTTTAATTACTGCTATTGGTATGGTATCTATGGTGTCCTGGCTGGTTAGGTTGCCAAATGCCATAGAAAAGAAAATGGAGAGTAAGATAGGAAAACCAAAGGACCAAAATATGGATTCTTTATTTTTTAATAAACATTTGATTCGTGTTTTATACAATTGAATAAACATACCTTACTCCTTTCAGTCCCTTAGTTCTTTTCCTGTTATTTCAAGAAATACATCATTTAACGTTGGCATTTGGGTATAGATTTTACCAAAATTAATTTCATGATTCTGCAAATAATCAAGGACATGGATTAAATTATTTTTCCCTTTTTTTGATTTTATCTCAAGGCAATTATCAGCGTATTCTATAGAGGACACATTGGCTAACCTGGATAATTCTTCTATCTCCTCTTCCCTTAGATTATATGCCTCAACTGTTATTTTTTCACCTAGAGAAATCATGGCTTTTAATTCATCTTTGGTTCCTGTTGCCAGGACTTTACCTTTATCAATAATTGAAATTCTGCTACACAGTTGCTCAACTTCTTCCATATAATGAGATGTGTAGATTATGGTAGCTCCGTCTGCATTTAACTTCTTTATTCCTTCTAAAATCTTATTTCTACTCTGAGGATCAACGGCAACGGTTGGTTCATCTAAGATGATAAGCTTTGGCTTATGTGCTATGCCACATGCAATATTTAATCTTCGTAACAAACCTCCACTTAACTTCTTAGGGTGAAATTTAGTAAAATCTTCTAAGGATACAAATTCAATTGCCTCCCTGGTAAGTCGTTTCACTTCGCTTTTATCTTTAATGTAAAGGCTGCAAAAATAGGAAATGTTCTCATAAACTGTAAGTTCTTCAAATACAGCTACATTTTGCATAATAATACCAATATCCCGTTTAATATCATAAGCATCCGGACTCATGGGTTTTCCAAAAATCTCGATGGTACCTTTATCATATTTTAACAGAGATAAAATGCAATTAATTGCTGTTGTTTTACCAGAACCATTTGGTCCTAATAACCCAAATATTTCTCCTTCTTCTACATTTAAATTTAAATGATCCAGGGCAACTAATTTATCATATCTCTTTACTAAATTCTTCACTTCTACAACCATTAAAATATCCTCCTCAATTATTATCTAACATTACTATAACCTAACAATAGGCTAATCGCCAGTGAAGAGCGTCACTATATAATATGACAAATGTAATACCAGAAATTTGCAAAGACAAATTCATATCCATTGCTTTTTTCATCTGGGTTTGCTATGATTGAAATAATCAAAAGATACTGTTTAGGAGGCTTTATGCTGGAAATACATGATAAAATATTGCTATTTCTCTCTTGTATTACCTTGTTTTTATTGGAAATTCAAGAAGTATATATGATAATTCCCATAATATTAGCTTTAATTATTACCTGTCTTAGCACTTATTCTGATGACAGAAGGCTAAAACTTGGTTATTATTTAATTTATATTGCCTTATGTCTTTTGATTCCGGAAAGCTTTATTTTTCTGCCCCTGATAATTTATGATATTGCGCTTTATGATTACCAAATATTAGTTTTCCTTAGTGTTGTACCTTTATTTCGAAATTTTCATGAATTGAATTTAAGTATTATTTTATTTACCATTGTTTTTACAATTATTGCATGGTACTTAAAACTAAGAACTACTGCTGCCGTTCGTTTTTTATATGAATATAATGAATTGCGGGACACTACCAAGGAACTTGCAATTCTACAGGAGCAAAAAAATCAAAGTTTACTTGAGAATCAGGATTACGAAATTAACCTTGCTACCTTAAATGAACGAAATCGAATCTCCAAAGAAATTCATGATAACATTGGCCATTTACTATCCCGCTCCCTGATTCAGATTGGTGCTATGCTATATGTAACAAAGGAAGAAATTACAAAGGATGGCCTTACTTCATTAAAAGAGTCCCTGTCCGAAGGAATGGACAGTATTCGGAATAGTATCCACAATATGCATAATGAATCTATTGATTTATACACAAGTATAGACGCAATTGTGAAAGAATTTACCTTTTGTAATATAAGTTTTGAATACGATATAAAGTCAAATCCAGAGTTAAAACTGAAATATTCCCTACTAGCAATCATTAA
Source organism: Anaerocolumna sp. (assembly GCA_029256035.1). GTDB lineage: Bacteria > Bacillota > Clostridia > Lachnospirales > Lachnospiraceae > Anaerocolumna. Next base: position 5,989 of record JAQSYR010000081.1, read on the forward strand.
GGAAGCATTGTCTAATATTATGAAGCATTCCAATGCATCAACTATATGTGGATGGAATGGGCATTCAGAATATTACAGACAGGGTGAAAAATTTTAATGGAAATATTAATTTTAATCTGGAAAATGGTTTCCGTATTTTTATTACCATACCCAAGTAACCTACTAAATGTAAAATGAAGTGATATTAGAATTCTATTTTAAGAATTGATGCATTTTTTATATTTTAATGAATGTTTTATGAATGCATTTTATACTTAAATATTTTATATACTTTTCAAA
>JAQSYR010000262.1 GCA_029256035.1 Anaerocolumna sp.
TATGCCAAATAATGGAGTGAAAAATCATTTACAAAATATGTAGAATACTCCGAGGAGCATTGTATTCTCAGAGGATTTATACTATATATTGCATAGAAAATCATATATTATATTGGTATCATTTAGTGAAATTACTGATAAAATAGAGTTCTCTTCCAGTATATAACTATTGATTAGGGGAGTAGCCTATGTTAATCTAAGGATGCACTTGTTGATGATAGTTTAAAGGAGGCAAACAATGAAAACTCTAATTATTACATCTTTATTAACCGTACAAATCGCAGGATTCCTTGGCGGAAACATCAATAATGTGAATTCTGATATACAACCTATTTTACAAAAATATATGAAGAATTCTCAAATTGGAACAGTATTGGCGGAGTCATTTAAAGATTGTGAGCCAACACTAAAGATAGCAGGCAGTTCAAAAAACACAGTAAAATTAAATATAGATAAAGTAGATGGAGCAGACGGATATAATGTATATCGTGCTTCAAGAAAGCAGGTTCAAGCAATACTAATTGTTATTCTGTCAGAGCTTACAAATATGTAGATGGCGAAAAAGTGTTAAGTCAGATGTCTGAAAAAGAAACAGTAAAGGCTGCCAAAGATACAACCAAAGCAGCAACCAAAAAGACAACTGCAACAAAGAAAAAGTCGGAGCAAATAGCAACGAATAAGACAACTACTAAGAAATCAACATCAACAAAGTCAAATAAAGCGGCTACTACAAAACCTGCTACCCCTGTGACAAAACCAAGCAGTCAGGCTACCACTCAGCAATATGATTCCAGTTTTGCTAGCCAGGTATTAAAATTAGTAAATCAGGAACGTGCAAAAGGTGGATTACAGGCTCTTACTATGTCAGATGCTTTAGTAGCCCCTGCTAATAAAAGGGCCCAGGAAATAAAAACCCAGTTCTCCCATACAAGACCTAATGGATCCCAGTGGTCAACAGTATTAGAAGAATATGGTGTAAGTGTTCGTACAGCAGGTGAGAACCTTGCATATGGTTATAATACACCAGAAGCGGTTGTAACTGGATGGATGAATTCTCCGGGACACAGAGCTAATATTATGAATGGAAACTTTAATAAAATTGGTATTGGTGTATATAAAGACAGCAGTGGAACTGTTTATTGTACTCAGATTTTTAGTAACTAAGTTAAGAAAAATAATAACTACAAAGATAAAAAAAATAATAACTACAAAGATAAGAAAAATAAACCATAGAATAAGATTATAAGATGCAGATTTATAGAAACAATAGAATAGGTAATTAAGATGCAGATACTATGCCTGTGATGTAAATAACATTAAGCTGTTATTATTAGATTCACAGGCATAGTTTTTAATTTATAGTACATGACAGCTTTGCTGGCTGCGCTCGGTGCCAGATTGTGCCAAGCACATTCTTAGTTCTTTATTACTTGAAAATTATACTCATCTTCTCTATGGTAAAACCATGGAAACTTCCCAATGAAAAATTGCCCTTTAATCAGAATATACATACCATAATGTATAGTTATGGTATGTATAATTAATATTGATTTTACTTATGTATCTTTATTCAGTATAATAAGAAAGTAATAAGACACTGTAACTTGTTTTGTTACAGCGTCATCTTTATGTTTATTTGGATTTATAACATAAACATAATAAAAAACCAAAGGAAGGTAAACACTTTTCTGCAGGTAGAATAATTTTGAAAATACATAGAGAGAATACATGGTATCTATGTAAGATCTAAAATAATAGGAGGAATTTGGTATGGTAAGAGCAATCGTAGGCGCTAACTGGGGCGATGAAGGAAAAGGCAAGATTACGGATATGTTAGGACAGGAATCTGATATTATTGTAAGATTTCAGGGCGGAAGTAATGCTGGACACACGATCATTAATAACTATGGCAAATTTGCACTTCATTTACTACCATCCGGAGTTTTCTATGATCATACAACAAGCATAATCGGAAATGGAGTCTCTACCAAATCCGGTATTGCACCATTCTATTCCGATAAATATGCAAAAATTGGTTTCCAGGTTTCTGAACTTTTTGATGAAGAATCATTAAAAGAAAAAGTAAATAGAATCTGTGAAATGAAAAATATACTACTAGAGCATCTGTATCATAAACCAGCCATTGACCCAGAAGAAATGTTTCATTTATTATTAGACTATAAGAAAATGGTGGAACCTTATGTTTGTGATGTATCTGCTTTCTTACAAAACGCAATTAAAGAAGGTAAAAACATTCTGTTAGAAGGCCAGCTTGGAGCATTAAAGGATCCAGACTTTGGTATCTATCCTATGGTTACCTCATCTTCAACCTTAGCAGCTTATGGTGCTATAGGAGCCGGAATTGCACCTTATGAAATTAAAGAAATCATTGCTGTTGCAAAAGCATATTCTAGTGCTGTAGGAGCCGGTGAATTCGTAAGCGAAATCTTTGGAGAGGAAGCGGACGAACTTAGAAGACGTGGTGGTGATGGCGGCGAATACGGTGCAACCACAGGCAGACCTAGACGTATGGGATGGTTTGATGCAGTGGCAACCCGTTATGGCTGTAGAATGCAGGGAGCTACCCAGGTAGCACTAACTGTACTTGATGTACTTGGTTATTTAGAAGAATTACCGGTATGTGTAGGATATGAAATTAATGGTGTTGTAACAAAAGAATTCCCCACTACTGTTCAGTTAGCAAAAGCAAAACCGGTGTATGAAGTTCTTCCAGGTTGGAAACAGGAAATTCGTGGTATTAAAAATTACGAGGATCTTCCAGAAAATTGCCGTAAGTATATTGAATTCATCGAGAAAGAGCTTCAGGTTCCAATTACTATGGTATCATCTAACCCACATAATGAATAGTAATGAAAAGACTAGGTACTTGCTTTATTGATTAAAAGCAAGTACCTAGTCTGTTTTTTGTAATTCTAATGTAATTAATCCCACCTAGTATTTTATTGTAATACTATACGATATTAATTAATATTCACTAAAATCACTCACCTGTTTTAAAGGAATTTCAAAGTAATCGAATTTACCATCAATGCATAACTCAATATATATCTTATTTGCCAGTGAATTTATATGATCTTTATCTTCTGTGGTAAACGATTTATAAGGATAAAGAAATTCTGATGACATGTTATAGATTGCTCTTTTTTCAGTCTCTAAGATAACAGAATCTTTGTAATACATTACAGCAGGTTCTATGCCTGAAATATATTTATCCAGTAATTTTTGATCTTTGTAAATTTGTAAATTATATGATAATTGTTTCCCTGTAATATTTCTTAAAATTAGTTTGTATATAATTATATTATCATCAGGTGCTATTTTAAATTCTGCCAATACCACTTCGAAATAATCAGTATAATTAATAGCACCACCATTCTCAGAACTTTTCTTTTCAAATTCAGAAAATGATGAAGTAAATTCATTTGATTTACTATTTATATTA
>JAQSYR010000082.1 GCA_029256035.1 Anaerocolumna sp.
ACAGGAGCCACAGGAGCCACTGGATCAGTTGGGCCAACAGGAGCCACAGGTCCAGAAGGACCAGCAGGTCCAGCAGGTGGATTGGAAAGCTTTGTGTACCGTTATAGTACGAACCCTAGACTTACAGTTCTAGGGGGAGCTAATTTTGCATTTGATTCAGGTAATGTACCTGCGGTACCAAATGATATTCTTTTACCAAATACAACAGATACTGTTCTTACGGAAGCTGGATATTATGAAGTATCATTTATCGCATATGTAGTAGGTGCTCTAGCATCAGTTTCAATTAACTTAAATAGTGTAGCAGTACCAGGTGGAACAGCTGGATCCTTAGCTGCATCCAATGAAGTTGAAATATCAGCAATCGTTGAAGTATTGGAAGGCAGTTTACCAGCAACGATTACCATATCAAATAATTCATTTGCTACCATTGGCTTTCCAGTACTTGCACCTGGAAGTATAGTAACATCGTTAAGAGTTATTAAATTGTCCTAGTTAAAAAATAAATAAGTCAATAAAAAAAATAGATATAGCAAATATTAATATAGGAACATTAAAAAAGGTTATTAGATAGAAATATTTAATAACTTTTTTTATTATTATATATAATTAAAATTTTCTTTTAGTTTCAAAAAAGACACTGTGTTATTGTTTATACATTGTGTATAAAAAAAAGCAATACATTTCATAATATATTAACGTTGACAAATCAAATAACTAACTGTATCATTATTACATACTAGTATACAAGTTAGTATTCTGTGAAATCAAGGAGGCTAATAATTATAATGAAAAAATTTATGGATGAAAATTTTCTTCTAAAAACTAAGACAGCACAGAACTTATTTCATAACTACGCGAAAGATATGCCAATCTATGATTTTCATAATCACTTATCAGCAAAACAGATTTATGATGATGTGAATTTTAAATCTATTACACAGGTTTGGCTTGGTGGAGATCACTATAAATGGCGAGCTATGAGATCTTTTGGAATTGATGAAGAGTTTATAACCGGAGAAAAATCAGAATATGAGAAATTCGTAAAGTGGGCGGAACTTGTACCTTATTTAATTGGTAATCCTTTATATCACTGGACACATTTAGAATTACAAAGATATTTTGGTATATTTGAAACATTATCACCTGAAACATGTGACATGATTTGGGAGAAGTGTAATTCATTATTAGAAACAGAAGAATTTAGTGTACGAAATTTATTACGTAAAATGAATGTTAAAGTCCTTTGTACTACAGATGATCCCAAAGACACTCTTGATTATCACAAAAAATTAAGAGATGATTTTGAAATTAAGGTTTTACCAACATTTCGCCCAGACAATGGGGTTCATATTAAAAAGCCTGGATTTATTTCCTACTTAAAAGACTTAGGAGATGTTGTTGGTTTTAATATTACCACTGTAAATGATTTAAAGAAAGCATTAGTACAAAGAATACATTATTTTCATGAAGCTGGATGCAGAGTCAGTGATCATGGTATGGATATTTTCCGCTATAGCCCTTGCACCGATGAAGTAGCAGATACTATATTACAAAAAGCGTTTCACAGTGACAATATTACGGAAGAAGAAATGGGTAAATTTGAGGGCAATATTCTTCATGAGCTTGGTAAAATCTATCATCAGTTTGGTTGGGTAATGCAAATACACATTGGTGCACTAAGAAATAATTCAACAAGATTATTTGAAAAGCTAGGTCCAGATGTAGGGGTAGATTCTATTGAAGATAGAAGCTTTGCGAAAGATTTAAGTGGATTTTTAGATGCACTGGATCATAATAATCAATTGCCAAAAACAATTTTATATAATCTTAATTCGGTATCTAATGAAGTTATTGCTACTATGATTGGTAATTTTCAGGATAGTACATGTCCATCAAAGTTACAATTTGGATCAGGTTGGTGGTTTGCAGATCAGATTAATGGAATGGAACGACAGATGGAAGCACTAAGCCAGCTTGGTTTGATTTCGAAATTTGTTGGTATGCTTACAGATTCTAGAAGCTTTTTATCATTCCCACGTCATGAATATTTTAGAAGAATATTGTGCAACAAATTTGGTGACTTGGTAGAAGAAGGACAATATCCAGATGACATTAACATGGTTGGTCATATGGTTCAGGATATTTGTTATAATAATGCAAAAAATTATTTTGATATAGATTTGAAATAATATTTTAGAATAAGTAAAATAATGGAGGAAAAAATAATGAAAATGACTTTACGTTGGTTTGGCACAGGACATGATTCAGTAACTTTACAACAAATCAGACAGATTCCAGGGGTAACTGGAGTTATAACAACTTTATATGATATTCCAGCAGGCGAAGCATGGCCAATGGAAAATATATTAAAGATTAAAGCTGAAGTTGAAGCAAGTGGATTAAAAATTGAGGGTATTGAAAGTGTAAATATCCATGATTCAATTAAAATTGGTTTACCAGAAAGAGATAAATACATTGATAATTATATACAGACATTAGAAAATTTAGGACAGGCTGGAATCAAAATGGTTTGTTATAATTTTATGCCTGTATTTGATTGGACTCGTTCTGATTTGGCGAAAGTAAGACCAGATGGTTCAACTGTTTTATCCTATAACCAGGAGTTAATTGATCAGATTAATCCAGAAACGATGTTTAACCAGATTGATAAAAATAGTAATGGTTTTGTTATGCCAGGTTGGGAACCTGAAAGACTTGCACGTGTTCAGGAATTATTTGAAGCATACAAAGATGTGAATGATGAACAGTTATTACAAAATCTAGTGTACTTCTTAAATAAGATTCGTCCTGTTTGTGAAAAATATGATATTGTTATGGCCATTCATCCAGATGATCCGGCGTGGCCAGTGTTTGGCTTACCTAGAATCATAAATAATAAAGATAATATATTAAAATTATTAAATGCAGTGGATGCTAAATTCAATGGTATTACTTTATGTACTGGATCTTATGGCTCAAATCCAAAGAATGATATTTGTGATATTATCAGAGCAACAAAAGGTAGAATACATTTTGCTCATGTTCGAAATATTATACATCATGCACCTGGTAAATTTGATGAGGCAGCCCATTTATCATCCGATGGCTCTCTTGATATGTACGAAATTATGAAAACTTTATACGAAGTAGGTTTTGATGGCCCTGTGCGCCCTGACCATGGACGTGCAATATGGGGAGAAGTTGCTATGCCAGGCTATGGATTATATGACCGTGCTTTAGGTGCAACTTATTTAAATGGCCTAATTGAAGCAATTGAAAAATCTGCAAAATAATGTTTATTTATAATATCGATAGGTAGGAAAAGAGGAATAAATATGAAATTAAGACAGGAAGATCTTAAAAATCAAAAACCATGGGAAGATGCTGGTTTTGAATTACCAAAATTTAATCGTGAAGTGATGATTCAGCAAACAAAAGAGAATCCAGAATGGGTACATTTTGGAGGAGGAAATATTTTTAGAGCTTTTCCTGCTGCAGTTTGTCAGGATTTATTGAACCAAGGTATATTAAAAACTGGAATTATTGTGGCAGAAGGATATGATTATGAAATCATTGAAAAAAGCTTTAAAGAATTTGATGATTTAAGTGTTTTAGTAACTTTAAAAGCAGATGGAAGCCTTGAGAAAAAAGTAATTGCCAGTATTGCTGAGTCTCTTTGTGTTGATACCAGTAACTCAGGTGATTGGGGACGTTTAACTGAAATATTTGAAAGTGAAAGCTTAAAAATGGTTTCCTTCACTATAACAGAAAAAGGTTATAGTTTAATAAATCAAAATCAGGAATTTTTATCTGATGTTGCAGCTGATTTCCTAAAAACACCAGAAACTGCGTCTAGTTATATTGGAAAATTGGTAGCACTTTGTTATGCCAGATTTAGAAAGGGTAGCATTCCTCTAACCCTTGTAAGTATGGATAATTGTTCCCATAATGGTTCCAAATTAGAAGCTGCTGTAACTACATTTGCAAAAAAATGGGTGGATAATAAAATAGTTGAGCCTGAATTTTTAACATATGTTTATGAGAGTATTTCTTATCCTTGGTCCATGATTGATAAAATAACTCCAAGACCAGCAGATTCCGTTATTACAATGCTAAAAGAAGCTGGATTTGAAGATACAGAATCTGTTATTACCAAAAAGAATACTTACGTAGCTCCTTTTGTAAATGCAGAGGAAGCACAGTATTTGGTTATTGAAGATAAATTTATGAATGGTCGCCTTCCCTTAGATAAAGGTGGAATTATATATACTGATAAGGAAACAGTAGATAAAGTTGAAAAGATGAAAGTCTGCACCTGTTTAAATCCACTTCATACTGCACTGGCGATTTTTGGATGCTTACTATCTTATGATAAAATTTCAGAAGAAATGAAAGACAAAGAACTGGTTTCCTTAGTTAAGAAAATCGGTTATGTGGAAGGTTTACCTGTAGTTGTAGATCCAGGCATCATTAATCCAAAAGATTTTATTGATGAAGTACTACAAAAACGTATTCCTAATCCATTTATGCCGGATACGCCACAAAGAATTGCAACGGATACGTCTCAAAAATTAGCCATTCGCTTTGGCGAAACAATTAAAGCTTACAAAGCGGATGATAAATTAGAGGTAGCTAACCTAAATAATATTTGTTTAACTTTAGCAGGCTGGTGTCGATATTTAATGGGAATCAATGATGAAGGTAATAGCTTTGAATTAAGTCCAGATCCTATGCTTTCTGTATTAACTCCCATATTTGCAGATATAAAATTAGGTGAGAAAGTAAATTTCCATGAATTACTAAAGGATGTGTTAGAGAATTCTAATATTTTTGGTGTAAACTTGTATGAAGTAGGTCTTGGAGAAAAAGTAGAAGGCTATTTTGCTGAGCTAATACAAGGAAAAGGTGCTGTTAGAGCTACTTTAAAAAAGTATCTTGACTAGGAGATGTTTTTATATTAGCATGTACTGGGAGGTTGTAATATGCAGATTATGGAGCGCACTGGAAAAGAAACTGCCAGGGAGTATGCTTTTCGTGTAATAAAGCAGAATATTATTTCTTTAGAACTTATACCCGGTACCATGGTAAGCGAAAATGAATTAGCAGCCCAAATGGGAATTAGCAGAACACCTGTTAGAGAAGCACTTATTGAACTAAGTAAATTAAAAGTGGTAGAAATTTATCCTCAAAAAGGTAGTGTAATTGCTCAGATTGATAGTGAGTTAGTAGAAGAGGCAAGGTATGTACGTTTAGTACTAGAAACTGCAATTGCTGAATTGGCATGTGATGTTGCAAGTTCCGAAGATATATTTTTGCTTGAAGAGAATTTAAGACTACAGGAATTTTATATGGATAATCCTGCAAACGAAAAGAAGCTTCAGCTGGATGATACATTTCATGAATTATTATTTACAATTTGCAAGAAAAACTTTACTCATAAATTGTTGGAAGGTATGATGACACATTTTGATCGAGCAAGAAGTTTAAGTTTGCAGGTTATTAAAGATAGTAAGACAATTTCAGATCATAGAGTATTAGTGGATGCCATTAAAAATCAGGATAAAGAATTAGCACGAGCAACAATCACAAAACATTTATCAAGATATAAAGTAGATGAAACAGAATTAAGAATGAAATATCCAAATTATTTCAAATAAGAAAATCAGGTATATGAAAGCATGTAACTTCATATACCTGATTTTTTTAGTGTACTATTTTATATTTAGATACAAGAAAAGCCCTTTTCGGGCTTTTCTATAAGGGATGTTTGAATATGAAGTTTATGTAAATTTAATTACACACATGATAATGCGAAAAATTAATTTTCCGTAGATAATACCTTAATACTAAATATAATCAATTATTTTGCAATAACCTTAGTTATTACCTTTTGCTTTATCAGCTTTATTTTCATTCTTTGATGAATTATTTGATTTTGTAGAACTTGTTTCTGTAGTTTCAACGGTAT
>JAQSYR010000083.1 GCA_029256035.1 Anaerocolumna sp.
ATTTTCCCTCCATTAATGGTTTTATTTTTGCTACACTTGCATTATATACTATCTATTTGCAAATAGCAATATATAAAAACATTTTTATTTAAATATTTTTTAATTATATTGTGCAATTTGTATATTATTTAACTATTTTTTATTTACTACTTGCATTTTTTGTCATTTTTTTATTTTCATATTTATGATATATTTCCTCTTAATATAATTTTTTTGCTTTTATTGTTATCTTTTATATTAAAAACGTTTTTATAGAATAAAATTGTTTAATTAATCACCGATATATACCATATTTATTATGAATGTTGTTTATATTTAGAAAAAGAAGCTGCAAACTTTACTTTAGAAAGTATACAGCTTCTTTTTTTTAACTAAATACTTATTTTAGACAAAAACAATAAAACGATATGCATATTATTTTGTTGGTGATACAATGTCCCTTGCTGTTTCAATAATCCAGTATCACTTACCGTGGACTGATTTTCTTCATCCCAACAAGTATGTCTCTTACATCAACGCTAAACCTTTCAGCTGCTCGTTTTGCATGCAGTAAGAAACTCGAATATACTCCAGCGTATGGTGTAAACTGTTTGGCTACCATCTCTTAACGTAATTTGGGATTTCATTTTGAGATTTCTGGTCGTAAATTTTCCATTTTGTATCCTCTATTTCATTGACTATTCCATGTTTTTATAATTAGTAATATGATTAGAGTTAACTTAAATAATTTCCCTATTTTAATGTAAATTTTTTAATCAACTAATATGTTTTATATTCTATTTATATTTTCTTTTATAATATTAGGAATTAAAGTAATAATTAATTATTCCCGCATAATATTGAAAACTACTTTAGTATAATTTTATGTATTAGATATAAAAGCTTAAACCTATTAACGGACATAAGAAATATGTTACTGTGGAAATCACTATTGCAACAAGAGCAGTAAATATGACTCCTGGTACGATGGTGTCATTAATTTTCCAATATCCATATTGGAACGTTGTTTGTAAGGTCGGTACGGAACCTAATATAGCAGCTGGATGTGCAATGAGCATACTACCCATCATAATAGCAGCAGGATTATAACCCATGGAAATAAGAATAGGTGCAAATCCAGTTATAATTATGATTGATACCGGAGCCGGACCAGAAATAATAATATTATTTAGTATACTCTTTAACATGGTGAAGAATAATATAAGAAGGAACGGACCCATTTTATTTACAAAAGGATGTGTCCAACCAAGCATAATATTTGCTAAACCACTTTGTGTTAGTACGGTTGATAAAATAGGAGAAAAACCTAGTATAAAGAGCAAAAACCATGGTGTCTTGCTTAACATAAACTTTCCTGACATGATACCTACACCCGGTAGTATACAAATCAATCCAAATAAAAGACCAATTGTTCCCATCGGAAATCCTGCTAAAAGTAAAGCAATCATAAGTAATACAATGATAAGCCAACGAATTTCAGCACCTGTTAAAGGACCAATATCTACTAATTTTTGATGTATTTTATCAAAGTCAATTTTTACGTCTTTATTAGAAACTTTGAAATATTTGGTATATATAAAAACCAATATTGGCATTAATATTATGGCACTAGCCCATCCTACAACTGCCCATTGGCCATATGAAACTGTATATTTACCCTCAGTAACTGTAGATATGTTTTGAAGGGCAACTAAATTGGGGCCTGCTCCATTTACCAATGCAATACCACCATACATAGCAGCCATAGGTATCAATATCATAATAGCCTTAGATAGTCGTTTATCTCCTAATTCTTCTAAAATAGGTGCGAAGGCAGCAGCTACTAATATTGCTGTTGCTATATTTGACACTGTTGATGAAATAATAACCGTTACAATAACTGCTGCAAAAGCAATCAAAATAGGTTTTTTACCAAGTTTCCAAAGAAGAAAATAAGCAAATCTTGTTGTTAATTTTGTATTTGTTGCGCCCAGTGCTACAATACATACTCCAAACATAGGAAGAAACTGTGATTCACCAAACAAAGCTGACATATCCGCATAAGATACCAGCCCCAAAACGACAGAACCAATCGCTAAAACAAGGCAACTAGTCACTAGGTCTACATATAATGTAATCCACATGTACATAACAAGTATAGATAACGCTAGTGCTTTTGAGGCTGTTTGAGAAATAAAATCTAAAGGTAATGCCAAACAAACAAAAAATAGGATTAAAGATATAATTACATGTGCCAAGGTCTTTTTATTTTTTAGATTATACCCTGTATTTATTCCGTTAAGATCTAAGAAATGAAATTTATTATCAGATAATTTATTATCCATTTTAGTCCTCACTTTCTACAATTTTCATTAAACTGTTAAGATTAAAAGATATCAAATCTATTAAATTAATTAGGAATATATGGCATTAGTAAATAGGAAGGATATTTTTTCCCTGTGTATATTGTTACTTCACCGCCATAAATGTCCTCAGTCCTATCTCCATGTAAGAACGGTCCACATCCAAGGGATGGATATCGATGATACTTTTTGGACTCTTCATTTACAGCTCCTTCGTATTCATAATCTTTTCCACCTATTGTTAATGCCAGCTGATATCCTTTAGGTATAACTATGGATGTTGGCCATATCTCTACCTCAACCTCATATATCTCTCCTGGTATTAATGGTTCTTTCGTATCAAAAGCATAATAAGGTCTATACTTCAAAGACTGTTGTATATCAAGTTTCCGTAAAGAAGCACGTAACCATCCTTGCGCAATTGGAGCATGGGCATCCATTGCGCCTCTAAAAGCAATTTCCTCATTCTCTGATGAAAATAATCGTATTGTTAAAAATAAGTCCGCATCACTTGTTAAAGATGAGATATACAGTTTTGAGGCGACTGGTCCTGTAAACTCTATCTCATTTTCTGCTACTGGCAATCTAAAAGTAACATTATTGCTAAATGGCTGATATGATACTTTGCTATTTTCAACTAAGTCAATATTTTGCTCTAATACATTATTTGTAGCATCTAAGTAGTATGTAGTCCAATTGGTGTTTGGAAGTGGCCACTGATCATATGTTTTTTCTGTAAATACATTGTTAATATGGCGTGTATTAATTCTTACTTTAGGCTCGTTGTCCCATCCATTATCTTCCCCTTTTAAGAAGTAATCTAAGAAACGTTTTTGTAAGTCTACTCCATACGGGGTATAATAATGAGTCCAATGTTCATACCCATGAACTTCAAGCCACTTATTTTCCGATGCTGCCTGAAGGAAACCCTCAATATTCCCTCTTAGATGAAGTCCTGCTCCACCCCAGTTTGCTGAGGACAGAATTGGCACAGTAACTTTTGACCAATCCACAGTAACACCATCATAATAACTATCCTTTAGTGGATGTTCCTTGATCTCTTTAACAACATCAATTCGGTTTTTTTCTAATACTTCTTCTGATAATGTGATTGGTCCTGCAACCCATTCTCCTGTGAATGAGTTTTTACGACCTCGTTCACCATACCCATATTGAACACCTGTTTGTTTTTTTGCCCAACTATCTAAAAATGTACAACGAATGCCACCGTGATAATACAGTTCTCTATACCAATCAGATGTACCTTCCCAAGGAATAATTGCTTTTAAATGAGGTGGTTGCATTGCCGCTACAGCCCAGTGATTCGCAGCATAATAGGATATCCCTAACAATCCAACGTTACCATTACACCAAGGTTCTAATGCGGCCCATTCAATACATTCATAAAAGTCTTTGATTTCTTGATATGACCAAGTGTGCTGAATTCCTTCCGACCATCCTGCACCTCTAGAATCAACACGAATTAATGCATAGCCGTGAGGTACAAAACGCTCAGGATCCGAAGTTTCCCAGTTTTGATATTTATTTGTGGTTCCTTCTATAATTCCAGGAAAATCTTCTATCATTCTATTCCATGGCCCTTCATAATGAACTTGAAATTGTTGACCTTTTCCATAGAGACCATAGGTCATAATAGCAGGATATGTTCCTTCTTCAATTGGTAGAAAAACGTCTGCACGAAGAGTAATCCCGTCAGACATAACTATAGGAATATTCCACAGTATCTTCATATTATCTCTTTCTTCTGTTTTAAAGTACTTATCTTCTTCCATTAGTGTAAAACCTCCTAATAATATAGTAAAACAACCTATAAATTGTACAATTTATTTAAATTAATCATATAAGATAGAATATAATTTGTGAAATACAAAAAATTATATTATAATAATCAGAAATCATTATATACATTTTTTACAATTAAATAAAAAATTGGATTTATAGTTTTGAACTGCTATAAGTATCTACCAAGATGTAGAGAAGTTGTGTAATTATAACGAAAATGAAGTTTAAAAAAATGGGTACTTTAGGAGTTGCTTTTAAAATTACATTATATATGCTATAATTTAAGCAGATTAATTTATTATTGTTTATAATTGTGGAGGGTAAGAATGAATTCAAATATATTTAGACCAAATCTAATGAATTTAAATATTAGCCTTAATTTGTTAAAAAGTTTTATTGCGGTTTCTGATACCCTAAACTTCAGTGAAGCAGCCAAATGTCTCTATATACCACAATCCGCTGTAAGCCAGCAAATTGCTTTATTAGAAGAAAAAGTAGGAACCAAATTATTTTTCCGAGATAAAAGGACAGTTCAACTTACAAATGCAGGTAATGTTTTTTTAAAGTATGCTTTAAAAGTGCTTGACGATACTAACACAGTTATTGATGATGTGCAAAAGGCTCAGGAAGGATTTATAGGTAGTATATCAATTGGTTTTTTGGCTGGACCGGTTATTAATTTTCTTCCAGCTTTAATGAAATCATTTACCTTAAAATATCCTAATATTAAAATCAAAATACGACATTTGACAGTCCAACAACTTAACGAAAAAATTTCTACGAATGAAATAGATATTGCTTTTGGTGTATCTTATGGTCCAATTGTCAATCCAAATATTGAATATCAATTTTTATATGAATCAAAAATATGTTTGTATGTTTCAGAACTGCATCCCATCGCCAACAATAAAACCATAGCATTGTCTTCGTTGGCTAATGAATTTTTTGTACTTAGAGATAGGATAGAAGTATCTTCATGGTATGATTATACAATTAATTTGTGCACAGAAAATGGGTTTTATCCTCATATAATTGCTGAACCTCAAAAATTAGAAGCAATAATGATATTTGTAGACGCCTGTTTGGGCGTTACAATATTACCATATTACTTAAAAAATTATGCCACACCTACTATTCGAATAATTCCTCTAGAATGTAGAGGCAATAGTGTAGATGTAGTTATCTATCGAAATTTATCATATAACAATCCATCTTTACCCTTTTTCTATGAAGAACTAAACAAAATGTTAAAAACCCCTATTTATAATTAATTTAGATACCATTAATTTGTTTTTAACAAGCGAAAAGAAGTAATTTATTTTGTGAGTGCAGCAAATAAAGAAACGTAATATTAATATTACAAAAAGAAAGAAGTATCGTAAAATAACTAAAGATTAATTATTTTACGATACTCTTATAAAAACACTCTAACATTATATTAAATTAACATATAACCCGTTATAATTATATTTGATTCAGCTTAATTATTGTTTCTGCAAATATCCTTTACATCGTTAACTAGGTCAAGAATACCCTTTTCAATTTTTTGTAATTCCTCTTCCCCAGGTGCTCCAAGGAATTCAACAGGCTCTATAAAGTCCCAGTTCATTCCGAGTCTGGTGTTGATTTCTGCAAGTTCTTTTTGCGCTCCACCAGACCATCCATAAGAACCAAAGCTAAATACTTTACGATTCTGGATTTTTTTCTTTCCCATTTCCTCTAATGTAGCTGCCATAGGAGGAAACATTTTAAACTCATAAGTTGGCATAGCCAGTATTAAT
>JAQSYR010000084.1 GCA_029256035.1 Anaerocolumna sp.
ATTATTTAATTTTTCTTCTGCCGAGAACCGAATTCTCTTAAATCCATACTTTTCAGCGAAATCCAGTTGTTCTATGGTTATGGGATTTACGCTTCCACACACTACTAGTAATTGCTCTTCAAGCTTTGGCATACTTGGATGTGATCCCTCAAATTCTATAACTTTTGAAAGTTCAGCTGCAAGCCCGGAACAGCCAGCCATAATATGTAATCCATTATTTCTATATAATTTCTCCGTTATTTTATGCAGGCAACTAACTTCTTCTGTATCATAAACAATAATCTTTCTTTTTTCATCTTTCGTTGCTGTTTTACCTGATGGTACAACTTCAACCTCAACCTCGCTTTGTTTTCTTATAATATCTGGTATATAGGAGCAGGTAACGGGTTCAAATGGATCTTTACCAAAAACACTTTCCCCAACAGGTTTTCCATCTATGTACTGTATCCCATTTTTAGTCGTGCGATTTATTTTAGGAAATGCTGGTAAGAATGGTAATTGATTGGTTTCACTTCCATCCATTACGGCCTGCAGCTCACTTCCTATATTACCACGCAGAGCCGAATCTGTTTTTTTAAAAATATGTGGTATACCAATGGTATTTGCCTTCTTTACTAATTGTAATACAATTTCGTAAGCATCTGCTATTATCAGAAGTTTTATCATTCCGGTTTATCTCCTTTTCTTTCTGTGTACCCATGAAATGTTTCATATTGTAACACTATTTCAACAATCTGTTTAATTTCTATTAACTAGCTATAGTTTACACTAGGGAACATCTTCATTTCAATACATTTTCACATTATTTTTGTTACAGTTTGTAACATTATTTGATTTTTTATTTGACTTGTGGTATTATATTTTCAAAAGTGTTTTATATCATAACATAAAGGAGGTTTTATATTGTCCAATAAAATACATGTTTTAGGAATCGCACCCTATGAAGGCATGCGTAACATTATGGAAAAGATAGCTGCAGATCGAGACGATCTTGTTTTAGATGTATATGTTGGAGATTTAAACAAAGGGGTAGAAATAGCACAAAAGAATTTTCACAGTAACTATGATGTTATTATTTCCAGAGGCGGCACTGCAGAGATGATTGGTCAGATAACCACAATTCCTGTTATAGAAATAAGCCTTTCTGTTTATGACATACTACGCGCCATGAAACTTGCCGAAAATTATTCGGACCGATATGCTATTGTAGGGTTTCCAGGTATTACCGGAAGCGCCCATCTCTTATGTGACCTGCTTCAATATAAAACAGATATATTTACCATACATAGCGAGGAAGAAGTACAGAGTAAACTAATTGAACTAAAGAACCATGGTTATCGAATGATTCTCTGTGATATGATTACCAACACTACTGCAAAAAAGCTGGGGCTAAATGCCATCTTAATTACCTCTGGCTACGAAGGCATTCAAAGTGCCTTTGACCAGGCTGTAAAATTATGCAAAAGCTATGCTCATATTAGGAATGATAATCGTTTTTTCAAAGAAATTATAAAAGGACAAGGGCAGGAGACCGTGGTTTATGACTCTGAAGGAACTCTGTTCTTTTCTACCTTAGAGCAAGATAACAGGGAAGATATATTAGATATGATAAAAAATGAGGTTGAAGAAACACTTCTTTCTAATTCTCATAAATTTTTTAAGAATATTGAAGATAATTTATACTCCTTTATTAGCAAATGCATGGTTTACGAATCACAAAAATATGCTGTTTTTTATTTTAGTGCTTCCCACGTTCCGATGGCAAGCAGCAAGTATGGTATCACTTACTCTAACCGTCAAGAAGTAGAGGAACATTTCTTTAATAGCTTTTACAGTGTAACAAGTAACTCCAGTCATTTGCAAAGTACAACAGAACACATTGCCCACACAAATTACCCTGTTATGATTACTGGGGAATCAGGCACAGGAAAAGAGCAGGTTGCCGGAGTATTATATGCTAAGAGTTCTCTTTGCCACAACCCTCTTATCACAATAAATTGTTCCCTTATGACAGAAAAAGGCTGGTCCTTTTTAACCAACCATTATAATTCACCCCTAAATG
The DNA here is from genome assembly GCA_029256035.1 of Anaerocolumna sp. GTDB lineage: Bacteria > Bacillota > Clostridia > Lachnospirales > Lachnospiraceae > Anaerocolumna. Next base: position 2,063 of record JAQSYR010000084.1, read on the forward strand.
ATAATAATAACACCATATATTTTAGAAACCTTGATGCTTTATCTAGTGAACGCAGAAAATATCTTTTGTCCGTACTTGTTGATATTAATTTATGTAAACGTAATCGAATTATTTTCTCCTGTGTATGTAAACCTGGGGAAACCACATCTGCAGAGTGTATTGATTATGTGAACACCCTCTCCTGTATGACAATTTATTTGCCGCCGCTAAGAGAACGTTTAGACGAAATACCTACACTTTCAAGCCTCTATCTAAGTACTTTGAATATTAATCTGGCGAAACAGATTATTGGCTTTGAACCAGAAGCCCTTAAATTACTAGAAGAGTATACCTGGCCTTATAATTATACCCAGTTTAAGCGTATTCTTAGTGAACTTAGTATCATTACAACTACACCTTACATAACCTATGAACACGTAGAATCTTTACTTAAAAAAGAAAATGGTTTAGTTTTAGCAAAAAACACAACCCTAGGCTTATCCTTTAACCTGAATCGTTCTCTTGAAGAAATTAACCAAGAAATCATTCAGCTTGTTCTAAAACAAACTGGCGGTAATCAAAGTGCAGCGGCAAAGCTTCTTGGAATTAGTCGGACCACTTTGTGGAGATACCTGAAATAAATGTCTTTATAGATATGGCTCATTGGTTGAGTTAATGATACAAAATCATCTGCTCCCACCAATGAGCCAAATTTATGTAGCAAGAATTCTGGATACATAGATGTTATATTTTATTTAGATACACATCAATCTTAAAATTTTCATCAATTGTAATCTTAGCTATTACCTTTCTAAGCATCTGATTGGTTATTCTCTCTGGCACTAAAATTTCTTCCAGTGAAATTGGATTCAACACAGTTACTGAAGTATTTATCCCATAGTTTTTATATTTTAGCAGTTCAATTTCATTTTCCAGTAACAGTCGTTCCTTATGGATTCGATTTACCGTTTCCTTTAATTCTTTTATCTCTATAATATCGTTTTGAAACATCTCCATATATTTCTGTTTTTCTTTTTTTAATTTAATAATTCCAATTTGAAACTCTTCCATATTAGGCTCTTTTCCATTTAACTGTATTAGTCTTCGGTTATATTCTGTAAGTATTACCTGAGGAGCTTTTGGACTACCAAGTAGAATACTTCTAAAATACTTCACAATTTCACCTAACAGCTTTTTTTCTTCCATTGTATTTCTGTTTTGACAAGCATCTACACCATAACTATTTCTACCGGTGCATACCCACTTGGCATAAGTATTTTTATAGGTACGAACAATTCTTCGAAATGTTCTGCCGCAACATTTACAATAAATGAGCCTGCTAAAAACCTGGGTATCTGATTCTCTGTTACCCCGATGCGCAAAGGATGCTTTTCTATCCTCAAGCAGTTTCTTCGCCTTCATAAAAGTTTCTTCCTCAATGATTTGCAGATTTGGCCGGAAGGTAATAAGTCTTTTATCTTCCTGAACCCGTTTTCTGGCACCTGTTAAATAATCAATCACTTCTTCTTTGGCATTTATTACTTTTCCAATATAAATTTCATTGGAAAGTAATCGTACAACTGCACACTGACTCCAGTTACAGCCTCTTTTGGTCTTACATCCTTCTTTATTTAATTCTTTTGCAATCCGGGAGGTTCCCATTTTTTCTTCTGTATACATGCGAAAAATCTGGCGTATTACCTCAGCTTCATTTTTATTAATATGTAAATTAAAATTCTCTCCTATTATTTTATCGTAACCATAGATTAGATTTGGTACTTTCCCTTTTTCTGCATTCATCCTTTTTCCAAACTTAACACGCTTTGATGTATTTGCACTCTCTTCCTGCGCAATGGCACTAAGTAATGTCAGCATAAATTCTGAACTATCCGATGAAGTCTGGTCGTAGTTTACAAAAACTACTTTTACTCCTAATGTCTTTAACTTTCGTATACTAGTTAAGAAATCTACGGTATTTCTTGCTAAACGCGAAACATCTTTAATCAGAACCACCTGAAATGTTTGACTTTCTGCATCAGACAACAATTTTAGAAGCTGGGTCCGGTTCTTAATCTTAGTACCCGATTTACCTTCATCTGCATAAATTTGTACCAGATTATAACTATTTCTTCTTGCATATTCATAAAAGAATTTCTGTTGAGTTTCCAGGCTATCCAGCTGTTCTTCTTTATTTGTAGATACTCTACAGTATGCAACTGCATTCATCATTTCTTACGTCCCATCACTATTCTGATACTGTTTATAATTTCTTTTTGCATCCTTTATCATTTGTTCTACAATAATCTTAATTAAACAATCTGCCAGCTCGCTTGGAATATTTTCGTCATGAAATTCAATCAACATTTTCAGTTCTTCTTTTCCCTTACTCATAAGTTGTCCTTATTCATTTTTTATATCTTATGAAGATTCTGGGGAATATATTCCTTACCACACTTGTTAATCTACGAAAATATACTTTTTCATTCTTTGGTTGCTTGTGAGAATTAAATGAGCTAAAATTAATGTAATATTAATATCGGAGGTGTATTATGGGAAAAAAGAGTATTTTATTAATTCAAAATACAACAGAGGAGCAAATTGCTACAATACAAAAAATCGCTCCTGATTATGAAATTTTAAAAGGCTGGGAAGACAACGGCCAGAAATCCTTTGATGACGTAGAAATTCTATACGGATGGAACTTTAATATAGGACCGCAAATATTAAATCATCCATCCAGTAAATTAAAATGGATTCAATCACATACTGCAGGCATTGATTACATGGACTTAGCCAGTTTAAAAGACAAAGGTATCTCCCTGACAACCAGTAGTGGTATTCATGCATTATCCATTGCAGAATCGGTTTTTGGAATGTTACTTTCCTATGTGAGAGGTATCGGAAATTCCATTAAAAATCAAGGTAAAAAAGAATGGGCTTCTCCAAAACAGATTATGGAACTAAACCAAAGCACAATTATGATTGTTGGCACTGGTAATATTGGTGTCCAAGTTGGACGCCTTGCAAAAGCTTTTGGCATGGAAACTATTGGTGTTAATCGAAGCGGTAACTCTGTAGAATATATGGATACTGTAATAAAACAGACCCAATTAATGGATTACATTAATCAAGCTGATTTTGTAGTAAATATTATGCCGTTAACCGACCTTACCAGATATTATTTTAATAAAGATGTATTTTCAAAAATGAAAGAGGGTTCTGCTTTTATTAATGTTGGACGTGGTCAGACTGTTCAAGTGGATGATTTGATGGATGCACTTGATCATGGTATCTTAGCCTTTGCTGGTCTTGATGTATTTGAAAAAGAACCTCTACCAAAAGACAGTCCTCTTTGGGAAAGGGAGGATGTATTAATTACGCCGCATATTTCTGGTTTAATCAAACATTTTAAATCACGTCTTTTTGTTATTTTTGAAGAAAATCTTCGTGCATATATTGAGGAAAAGGAATTGCCAAGAAATAAAGTTGATTATAATAGAAGTTATTAATTACCTTAATCTTAAGCCAATGAATCTATTTTTGTATATTTACTTATTTGTATATTTACTTATTTGTATATTTGCTTATTCGTATATTTATTCATTTATATGTTTATTTATTTATCGTTTATCTGTCATTTATTAGCTTAACTTTCCATGGCTAATGTAACCAATTAAATTTTATAACTATTAACCTTTTACTTCCTCATTGTTGGAATACCCTGTTATCATTGGAAATCGCTTGAATTAATCGCACAATTTGGTCAAGATATCCGAATTGTGCGATAGCTTTTTCTAATCTCATCTCTAAAAATACTTTATCTGAAAATTTATTCATTATTTTCTTTAAAACCCCTTTACAAATTTGTAATCCTATGTCAAAATATAAAAAATTACAGGAGGTTTTATTATTATGTCAACTAAAAATCAACCTATTGGCTATTTGCCCGATGAACGTCCCCCCATACTTGAGTTAATTCCATTTGCTCTTCAGCAAATCGTAGTAATGTTCCCTGCAACTGTTCTTGTTGCTTTAATTACCGGGTTCCATGTATCTACTACAATATTTGCCAGTGGTTTGGCAACTCTTTGTTTTATCTTAGTTACAGGAAGAAAGATTCCTCTTTATTATGGTTCCAGTTTTTCTTACATTGCTGCCATAGCTTCTATTATGGGCGCGGAAGCATTTTCCACTTATTCTCTTAATGAAAAAATCTCAATTGCCCAATTTGGTATTGTAATGTCTGGTTTTGTTTCCATTATAGCAGGAATGATTATTAAACGTTCTGGTAAATCAACTATTGATAAAGTCCTTCCACCAACAGTTACCGGAAGTATCTCTATTATTATCGGATTATCTTTAGCAGCTATTGCCATGTCAGATGCATCAGCATTTCCAGCTGTTACAGA
>JAQSYR010000085.1 GCA_029256035.1 Anaerocolumna sp.
TGAACTTGAAAAAATAAGTCAGTTTGCAATCTTATGTACCCGAGTTATAAAATACCTTAATAAAAGCAATGATAGGAACCTAAAGATATCAGAATATGGTAAAGGCATGACTGGTCTTGAAATTCTGAAGGAAGAAATAGAACGTTGTATAAGAAATGGAAGAATTGACGATTATGCATCCAAAGAACTAAGGGAAGTTCGAAAGAAAATTGAAAGTACCGCAACCAATATCCGAACAAAACTTGAAAGTATACTTAGAAGTAAAAAAGAGTATTTTTCAGAAAGTTTTGTCTCAAATCGCAATGGACATTATACGTTACCAGTGAAAAAAGAATATAAGCTTCAGGTGAGTGGAAGTGTAATTGATACCTCTTCGTCAGGAGCAACGTATTTTATAGAACCAACGGTGGTGGCAAAATTAAAGGAACAATTAAATGAATATGAAATTGTAGAAAGCAATGAAGAAAGAAAAATATTATATCAATTATCAACTAATATAAGTGAATTTAAGAGCGAGATTCTATTAAATTTAGAATATATTGAGGAATTGGATTATATCTTTGCTAAAGCAAAATTAAGCTTAGAAATGAATAGTAGGGAACCAAATATTAATACAAATGGATATATTCGACTTGTTAATGGTAGACATCCACTTCTTAATATGAAACAGTGTGTACCATTGACCATGGAATTTGGCAAAGAAATAAAAGGTATCGTAATTACTGGACCTAATACAGGAGGGAAAACGGTTGCACTAAAAACTGTTGGTTTATGTACGGTAATGGCTCAATGCGGACTTCATATTCCTAGTGAAGAGGCCGACATCAGTATGACATCCCAGATTCTGTGCGATATTGGTGATGGACAAAGTATAACAGAAAATCTCTCAACATTTTCTGCGCATATTAAAAATATAATAGAGATAATTAAACTGGTAGATAAAGATGCTTTAGTCTTAATGGATGAATTGGGGTCTGGTACAGATCCAACGGAAGGAATGGGCATTGCCATTGCAATACTGGAAGAGTTAAAGAAAAGCCAGTGTAATTTTATAGCAACCACTCATTACCCGGAAGTTAAAGAATTTGCAGAACAAACGGACAGCATAATTAATGCGAGAATGGCATTTGACAAAGAAAGCCTGAAACCTTTATATGTTTTGGAAATGGGGGAAGCTGGAGAAAGTTGTGCTTTATATATTGCAAAACAATTAGGAATGCCTACATCCATGCTAAAACGCGCATATGAAGCTACCTATCAAAAAAGTATTTTGAAAAATAATACAAATGCTTCTACTATTTTTGAAGAGGTATTAAATTATACCGACACAAAGAATAATCAGAAAATCATACGAGTGGAAGCACCGAAACAGAATAATCAGAGGGCTGAAAAGTTTCAAATTGGTGACAGTGTGATGGTATATCCTCAAAAGAAACTTGGAATTGTCTTTCAGATGGCAGATGAAAAAGGTGAAGTGGGAGTACAGATTCAGAAAACAAAAACCTATGTTAATCATAAAAGATTGCAACTAAAAGCCTCTGCAAAAGATCTATATCCGCAAGATTATGATTTTTCAATTATTTTTGATTCCGTAGAGAATCGAAAAGCAAGGAAAATTATGAATAAAAAACATGTACCAGGGTTAGTTATAAAACACGATAAAAATGATAAATAATAATTAAAAAGATTTAATTTAAAGTGGCGGCTTCTGGCTGCCATTTTTCTTATGGTTTTTCTTATGAATATATGATAAAATAATAATGTTAATTAGAGTGAAAATAATAAATTTGTACAATTAAGTAATAGAAATAGAATTCAATTTTCGAGATTCAATTTTCAAGATTCAATTTTCAAGATTCAATTATCAAGATTCATTCAATTATCAAGATTCATTTTTTATAAATTTTTTTCAAGATTCATGTAAAATAATAGGATACTCATACAAAAGGGATTATTATACAAAGGAGCATACAAAATGAGACAGAATGATATAGGGAAAATAATATTTACGCTTCGTAAACATTATAATATTTCACAAGAAATGTTAAGCAGCGGGCTTTGTTCAGATGCTACACTTTCCAGAATAGAATTAGGTGAGAGAATCCCTGATAAATTTTTATTAGATGCTCTTTTGCAAAGACTTGGTAAGTCACCAGATAAATTGGAAACAATTCTTTCTGAACGAGATTATTATTTATATGTAAAACGACAGGCAATTGAGAAGGCAATATTTGAACATGACTTTTCTTTAGCTGAATCAGAATTAAAGACTTATGAAGAACAAAAAGAATGTGAAGAAAAACTACATCAGCAGTATGTGTATAAAATTAAGTCAATATTAATAGAAGAACTAGACAGTGATACCAATGAGAGTATTCAGTGCTTATTGAATGCAATCAGGTTAACCCTTCCGGAATTTCATACAGACACCATTTTTCAATACTTGCTTAGTATTGAAGAAATCTATCTCTTATTAATGCTAGCTCAGGCATATTCCAAAATTGAACTAAATCAAGAAGCTTTTCACATATTACATAACCTTATTAATTATTTAGATGATAAGTATTCGGATGAAGAGGAAAAAGTTAAAGTTTATCCTAAGGCAGTATACCTTTTATCCAAATTACTCTTGATTCAGGATAAGTATCAGGAATTAGTTGAGTTATGTTTAAAAACTATAGATTTGATTGTATCTAATGGTGTTATTAACTGCCTTTTAGAGTTGCTGCAATTATGTATTATTGGACTAAGACATCAGGATAACCAGGAACTTTTAACCCTAACGACTCATCAATTTGATAGTTTGTTAGAATTATATAAAGAGTATGATTTCCCTCTGGAAAACAATTACACAACAATATTCCTTGAGAATACCCAAAATGAATTATACCTTGTAAATGAGTTTATTAAGAATAGCCGTGTTGCAAGCGGATTATCTCAGGAAATGTTAAGCATTGAAATCTGTTCTCCAGAGACTTTATCCAGAATAGAATCTGGGAAAAGAGCACCTAGTATAAAGAATTTTGAATCACTTACTAAGCGTATGGGGATTAATAAGGATTTGTATAATAGCTTTTTATCTGCTGATCTTTTTGAAGTTTTGGAAAAGAAAAGAGAGTATAATAAAAATGTATCTCTTCATAAATATAATGAAGCGAGAATTATTTTTGAAGAATTGAAACGGGAATTAGATACAACAATACCTGAGAACCAACAATTTATACTTCAAAATCAAACTCTTTTAGACTACAGAATGAAGAAAATTAATGCACAGGAAGCTTTAATTGGTTATGAAAGTGCATTGCGTTGTACTATGAAAAATTATGGAATTGCATCTATAAAGAATAGTTTTATATCCAGAGAAACAGTTTTACTTCTTAATCAAGTTGCAATTATTTATTATGAATCTGGATATAAAGAAAAAGGAATTCAGTTACTTCAAGAAGTGTTAGATAATTACTATAATAGTAAGGTGGATGAGAAATATCACTCGGTTGGTAGTCTATTAACCATGTCAAATTTATCATTATTATTAGAGGAAAGTGGAATGCCTAAGGAAGGGATCATTATTTGTGATAGGGCTATAAAATTATCTTTAAGTTGTGGTAGAGGCAATATGTTAGCAGCATTTTTAATTGATAAAGCTTGTTGTCTTGAAAAGATAGATGCCATTAATAAAAAGGACAAAAATATAAAAGCCCGTATAAAATATCTTAAACAGGCTTTTTATATTAGTGGCTTAATGAAAGATGTACAACTTAGTGATTCTACAAAAATGTATTATTCGGAGAACTATAACAAAAATGAAATTTGGTAATTAATAATTTTGCTCAATAGGACTACGAAATGAATTAGTGCTTATTAATGTAGGTCCTGCGAGTAATGAAACATTTGTCATAAAAACCATTGCTAACATCATGAATGCGATTACTTTTTTGATTTTAATTGCTTTTTTAAACATATTAAATACTCCTCTCATTTGGTAAATAATTTAAAAAATATTTGGTTAATAATCTTTATCAGATTATCATTATAATACATTATTCCTTATAAAAATCCCATGACGTTTTCGGAGAATTTTAAAAATCTCTAAAAACGTCATGGGATTTTTGTTATATTCGTTATAAAATTGTTGTGAAATAGTTTTATTTACAGGACACTTAGTATTTGCTTGATTTTAAGCAATATCAAATACATTGAGCATAGGAGGGAGGAGTATATGGAGAATAAGTATTATAAACATTTTGATATCAGGAATGAATTAAGTAAGGTAATAGAAAACGATGAATTATTTTTATGCTATCAGCCTCTAATAAATACAAAAACAAATAAAATGGTTGGAATGGAGGCACTTGTACGATGGAGACATCCAGAAAAAGGGATTATCAGCCCTATGGATTTTATTCCCATTGCTGAGGAAACAAAACATATAATTGCAATTGGAGAATGGGTACTGCGTAATGCTTGTATGCAGATGAAGACATGGTTAGATATGGGATACAAAAAGTATGGTATTTCAGTTAACATATCGGTTGTTCAATTAAAACAGCAAAACTTTTCTGAGGTAGTAACGGGTATATTAAATGAAACAGGTTTATTGCCAGAATTTCTTGTACTTGAAATTACTGAAACTGTTTGTATGGAATCCAGCAACATGATCACTCGAAATTTAATGAGATTAAAAAATAAAGGAATCAAGATATCCATTGATGATTTTGGGACAGGCTATAACACACTAAATTATCTTCAGACCATTGAGATTAATCATTTGAAAATTGACAAAACTTTTATTAGTAACTTTGAAACTAATGTAAATCAGGCAGTCATCGAAATGATAATTAAATTAGGACATAGAATTAATGCTAAAATAATTGCAGAAGGTGTGGAAACCAAAGAACAATATGATTACCTTAAACAGATGGAATGCGATACAATTCAGGGCTATTTCTTTAGTGAACCATTATTAGCAGAAGAAATGGTAGATTTTTTTGATAAAGATGAAAAAGTAATTAAATATCCAAAAAGGTTTATGATTTTATAAATTTATACAACCAGGGGGCTGTTGCATAATTAAATTAATAGTTATGCATCTGCTCTCTTTCTGTTTTAAGTTTAAAGATGGTTAGAATGAAATCTTCAATATTTATATTTTTAGTTATCTCTTATATCTTTATATCTGGTAGGAAAAAGATAAGATTATGTAATGGTTACTTTTAAATTCTCATATATTGATAAAAATAAGTAAGAGTAACACAGAATTGAGGTACATTATGTTAAAAAAATACTCACCACCTGAAAAATGGATTCTTTTAGGAATTCCAGTTCTTTTTCTTGTTGGGTCTATGTTTCATTTCCTTTATGAAATCAGTGGGGAAAATTTAATAATAGGTACATTTGCTCCTGTAAACGAAAGTATTTGGGAACACTTAAAGTTAGTGGTATTGCCAATTATTTGTTGGTGGGGAATTTATTATTTGACGGAAGGAAAAAATTATAATATAAATAAGAATCCATGGTTTTCTGGTGCCATAAGCGCATTAATAACTGCATTAATAACAATTCCGTTAGGATATTATTTTTATACAGGAGCCTTTGGTATTGAACTTTTAGCAATAGATATTGCTTTGCTCTTAATTGCAATTTTTATTGGCCAGGTCATTGGGCTTCATATTTATCGGCATTCTAATGGAATACCAGTTAGACTATCCATTTTAGTAATGCTTGGCATACTTGTAGTATTTATTATATTTACTTTTAATCCTCCTCATCTACCTATGTTTTTGGATACAATTGGTAATCAATATGGAGTAATTAAATATTAAATAAAATTAAATAAAAAAAATGAGGTCGTAGAAACGACCTCATT
>JAQSYR010000086.1 GCA_029256035.1 Anaerocolumna sp.
CCGCCAAGAACCAAAATAGGATAAAGCGCCACCAATTGCAGTTGCTGTAGCACTACCTAAAAACATAAGTCCCATAACTTTTCCAAGTGCTTTCTGTCTATTATTAGTATCAAAACTTTGACCAACCAGTGCCATTGTTACTGGAAAAATTCCTGCACCAAATGCACCATTCATCGCCCTAAAAAATATGAGTGATGGTAAATTAAATGAAAATGCACCTAAAATACTGAAAATTGAAGTACCCATTGCAGCAATATTAATTATCTTTACCTTACCAAATCTGTCTGATAATGGGCCAAAAATCAATGTAAATACGCCAAATGAAAGCATATATGCAGTAACAGAAATTGCTGCAGTGCTAATAGATATATTTAATTCCTTTGAAATGTTAATGATTAATGGAGCGGCGGCATAATTATCACCGTTTGCAAGAAATGCCATAAGTCCCAAAATTAATATTAATGAGTTTTTGTTTTTACTGTCCATTTATATCTCCTTTTATTTTTACATCATCATATCGATATTCTTCGATGTGTATCTCATTATATTCATCATATCGATGTTTGTCAATATGTAATAAAAGAAAATGTTTTTTTGGGCTAAATACATGTATTCAATTATTAGCTCTTTTATATTATCCTAAATTCGATGTCACACTCTCCATATTCCTAAGCAATAAAATTAAGCAATAACAGATAACTATGCTAAATACAGGAAACATAATGATTTCAAGAATACTCATCTTTACTCCTGCAATATATTGACTGATAATCATTGCAGATAATGCTGCTCCCATAGTAAAACCTTTCATTATTATAACAGATGATATAAGGTACCCATATGGTTTTCTTTTTATAAGTAAAATTCCAGACAACAATGCAATTGGTACAATAAATCCCAAATCCATCCCTTGAATTACAAGTGTGGTATAATGCTCTAATCCGGCAGGTACTACATTATCTTTGATCGAAGGTAAAATCTTTCCAATCCAAAGTAAACATAAAGCAATTGCAAAAAATATTTGAAACCCACCCAGAAACTTTACTGGTAACTTTTTACTGAAAGCCTGGTCTAACGTATTTATTTCAAAAGACATCATAGATAATGTAAATGCAAAAAAGCTTGCTGACATAAGAACAACATAGATTAGAAACATGGGATTATACATCCACAAAAATACATAGGATATATAGGTATATAAAAAATAGCCTAAAGTTCCTGTTAGCAGCAATCGACCCTTTAAGGAATCTTTTAAAGAAAAATACAATGCCAGCGCTAAAAGTGGAATTCCTAAAACAATTGTAATAATATCCTGAGCCTTTCCCTGAGCAACTACGGATATGGAATCATTACGATATAATCCCTTTCCATAAATTTCAATAATTTCACCACGAAAGGACTGGATTTCATAAACACCATTTCCATTATTATAGAATATTCCAATGATGGCTGCAAAGAACGAGAATACAATAATACAAATTACAAGAGTTGTAATTGATTTTTTATTTTTCATAATATACCCCCAAAGGATTTCTAGCTGTTCATGGCTTGTGCGAATCTCTGAATATTTTCTGTTAATAGGTTGGTCTTACTTGAAGTTACTTTTGAAATTTTCTTTACAATAAATTTTTCAATAAAATTCATTTTTTCAAAATTAAATTCGCCTCCAAAATAATCCCTTGCAATAGCAACTTTAACTAGCTCGGCATTATAGTTTTGGGTTAATTCTGTTTCTACTGCATCTCCTTCTTGCATTCCACAAATAAATAACCCAATATTTTTATCCTTTAAATCCTCTAAATTCTTTGTGCAAAATTCTGTTACTTCCTTCTGTATTCTACCCGCATAGATTGACCCACCAATAATGATTGTGTCATATTCAGAAATAGTAATGTTTGTGCCATTTTTTAAGTCCTGTAAATCCACTTTCCCATGTAGTTCTTTCGCTAACCTATCTACACATTTCTTAGTAAAACCATACTTACTTCCATAAACAATGATTGTATTCATTTAAAACCCTCCACTTTATTATTCGCCTGTGATATGGTATCAACTGTAGTATTCTGTGTTGTAATAACTTTTTGGAATAGCTCCTCACTTACCCCTTGGACTACAAAAGTTACATCTTTTTCTACCTCTATTTCTGTTATTTTTTGATCTTTAACTAATATTTTAAGTCGATTTGACCATCTACCATCCTTATATTCTCCATAATAGGTTCCATTACTTAGATTAGACGTCTGAATTCCGTTTATTTCTAAGTCACTGTACTTCTTTATGCCTCGTGTTAAATAAAAAACTCCACTTAACGACACAAGTATAAATATAACAACTACTACTAAAAAAACTTTTAATAAAGTCTTCATACAATTTCTCTCCTTTAATAAGTTTTATTTGCAATTCTAAACACAATATCGTTTGTATAAAACTCTTTGTAATTAATCCTAAGGTTGAAACAGCAATCATTTGTGAAGTCATTTCTAATGTATCCTCACTTACCTCCTGCCCTGTATACATTTCATTCAAACACTGATAAAGTGCTGCTAATGCTGGTTTTTCTTTGGAAGCACCTTTGAATAACGAAGCCGTATGTTTAAGTGCCAAATCTGAATTATTTAATTGGGCGGCCATAAATTCTTCCGGCATAGCAAGGGCAGCTTTAATATAATTTTTTGTCATCAGTTTCAGTCTCTCTTTTGGAGTTTGCTGTTCTACTTCTGCTGAAGAAACTGCTGAAATTATTTTTTTATACCCTCTTTGCATTACTTGGTTAACAATTTCCTCCTTATCCTTAAAGTAATGGTATATTATAGAAGGGGAATATTCTATTTCGCTGGCAATTTTACGGATAGACAATTTATCAAGGCCTTCCATGGTAATAATTTCACTTGCTGTAGATAGAATAAGTTCCTTCATTTCTTCTATTTCTCTTTCTCTTCTTTTTTCTACTGCCATGTTTCTTCCTTTCTGTATATATAATCCCCTAGATAATTACTAAACTAAATTATTGTATTTATCTAACATGCAATTAACACAATTTCTAAACTGAATCTTTTCATATAAGTTTATATTGTTGAACACTGTTCTATTATAGAACACTGTCCAATTAAAAAATACCACATTACCATAGAATTGTCAATTAGTAATAATATAACTAAACTAAAATAATATTTAAAATTAAAAAATCACTTTAGACAGTCTACGTACTAAAGTGATTTAACTTTTCCTTTATATGTTATGTGGTATTAATTAGAGTATTAATTTAGGTATTAATTTAAGTATTAATTTATGTATTTATTTAGGTAAAATTTTGTTCTTTAATTTGCTGCAGCAGCTGAATTTGCTGCTAAAACACAATCAATTGCCAGCACTACCGCTAGCGTAATTACTTCATCTACTAAATCCGTTATTTCAATCTCATAAGTATCTCCCCAAGATAACCAACGTTTACTTATAATGGCTATCTGGGATCCGTCAGAATTCAGCAGTTGATAATTATGAGCTCCAAAATCTCCATTCACTTGCCAGCCAAGCTTTGAGATTGAATATTTTTGCCTTAGAAATGTAAATTGTTTCACAATTTCTGCAACTTCAATTTCATCTTTATATACATAAAATCTAGGAAGAATACTAAAGGCTTTTTGCTTAATAAAAGCAACTTCATTTCCAAAATTATCTTTCACATGTAACTGCTTTGCCAAAGAAAAAACCTTACCTTCAACATAATATCTACTATCCCCATTTTCATCCAAAACTGAGAATTTATCTCCCCAGGAAAAAACTTTTTGTTTAATATATAATTTCATTAAATTTACCTCCCCGAATTCTTATCTATCTATAACTAATTTACAAGAGTCATAAGAAATAATTGAATAAAAAATTTAAGTTTTTCCACGATGTCATAACTACCATTTCGTTTTGCCCAGTCAGAACTGTAACCTCGGATTAAAACCATTATCATTCGGGTAATTTCTAAAGGGGTATCATTTAGTTTGAATTGTCCTTTCGCCTCACCTCTTTCTATTATATGAAGCAATATTTTAAATATGGCTCTTCCTTCGTCTAAATAGGCATGATTATTTTTGTTAAAAGGTGCAATACTGATATAACGGCAAGTTTCAACTCCGTTCCCTACAATATAGTTTCCATACTCTATGCAAAAAGTCACTAAATTGTCTGGCTCATAATCAGTTAATTTATTAGTTGCTACTTCATTAAAGTAATTATCTATGTCTGAAAATAAAATCCAAGCGATGTCACCTTTTTCGGGAAAATAATGATAGAAAGTTCCTGTTGATATACCTAAATTACTGCAGATATCTCTTACTGTAAGATTTGAATATCCTTCCTTTGAAACGAGTTCCCTAATTTTAGCAAAGAGTTCTTGTTTGCGAGCTAAAAATTTAATTTGAGGATTCATTAAACTCTCCTTTTTCTATGTGGGAATATTTAAAATAATTACTTCTATCATACCAGTTTTTTCAATAAATGCAAGAGAAGAGGGGCTATCAAAGCACCCTCTTCTTATATTTTTTTATCGGAAATTCTTAATCTTACTATCTAACAAAGTTAGAAGCACTTGTTCCAGCAATACGGCCAAATACAACAGTATCCGTAAGTGCATTTCCACCTAAACGATTTGTTCCGTGAATTCCACCAGTTACTTCACCAGCAGCAAATACACCTGGAATTACATTACCATTTGTATCAATTACCTCTGCATTTTCATTAATTTGAATACCACCCATAGTATGATGTACGGTAGGTACACGAGATGCTGCATAGAATGGACCATCGTTAATACCATTGTTTACTCCGTCTGTATCTGTAAATAAAGTTCTTCCAAATGCATCTGTCTGACCTTCCAGATCTCCACCTTTGCAGTAACGGTTATAATCTTCAACACTTGCAATTAAGTTTTCTACTGGAACATTCATTAATTTAGCTAATTCTTCTAAGGTGTCAGCTTTCAAAGCACGACCAGAAGCAACCAAATCTGCAATACTTTCACCAAAGTTATTTAATTCATTTCCTTCTGGATAAGTATCGCTATCCATAACAATATACATTGTTGTTTCTGGTTGTGCAAATAAAGCAAGTGTCATTTCGTCACGACGTCCACCTTCATTAACAAAACGGTTACCTTCTAAATTAATAAAGATACGGCTCTCTACTGCATGCTCAATATTACCGGAAAGGCTGCCTGTTTCTGGATCACCTAAAGGTAATAATTGAATATTTCCCATTTGTACTAAATTTGCACCAATTGCTTCTGCCATTAACATACCATCTCCGGTAATACCACTTGTGTTAGTACTTGGAATAGTTTCATCAAGTGTAGGCCATTTTTTTGTAATTTCATTATATTTTACACGCATTTCAACGTTTTGTCCAAATCCACCTGTAGCAATAACTACACCATTATTTGCTTTCGCTGTTACAGTATTACCTGTTTTTCCAGTACATTTTACTCCGGTAACAACACCGTCTTCTACGATTAATTCATCTGCTTTTGTATCATAAACCATAGTAATTCCAGTACTGGAATCTAAATAACTCTGATATGTTTTAAAGAATCCAGTACCTTCTGGTTCTACTGGTTTGTGAGCACGTGGCCACATACCACCTGTTACGGTAAATACACCATCTTTAAATTCCATACCAAGACTCTTTAACCATTCTACACCTGACCAAGCATTCTCAACTAGGGTACGAACTAATACAGGATCTCCTGCTTTGTCTCCGCCATCAAATGTCTGATTATAGTGATTTTCAACACTGTCTTTATTGGCAATTGCAGTTTCGCTGCCATCATCTACTGCATTAAGAGCACCACCGGCAAGGATTGTGTTACCACCCATTTTACTTGATTTTTCAATTACTATTACTGTTTTGCCCGCTTGATTTGCAGTTACAGCCGCTGCCATACCAGCACCACCTGCACCAATTACTACAACATCTGCTGTAAGATCTAAATCTTCTTCTTTTTCAACTACTTTCTTAATTGCTAATAGTTCATTGATTCCTTCTTCACTAAGTCCAGCTTGTTTTAAACAATCTGTTACGCCTTCAATCATTGCATTACTTGTAAGTGTTGCACCTGATACAACATCTACGCCAAGACCTTGGATTTCAAGGATTTCGTCTTTTATTAAGTCAACTACAGGTTCACCAACACCAGGAGTCTCTTGATGTTCTACCTGTATATCTGTAATTTCTGTTTCTGAAACAGTAACTGTTACTGTCATTTCATGCATACCCGTAACTGTAGCAGAATAAGTTCCTGCCTTAAAAGTTGTAGTGCCACTCTCTGTTGCTGCTTCACTTGTTGCTACTGTAGTATCTGTTGCATCCTTCTTAGCACATCCCGCTAAAGATGAAACTGCAAGTACAGCCATTAAACCAAACGCCATAATTGCTTTTCCTGATTTTTTCATAAAATATCTTTTCATAATACCTCCATTACCTCCATTACGGACCAGCCGCTTTTTAACCATTTTTTTGTTCTTCTTATGTACCTTGTGCTGAAGTACCTAAAACTTAAAAAACTTTAAATAATTTTAAATATTTACAATCCTTTCCTCCCAGTTACAAAATTAGAACACGTTTTAGAACATGTTATGTTAAATATATAACACATTTTAAGAAATTTTGCAATAATAAATTATAAAATAACAAAAAAATAACTAAAGTATATTAGAATACCCATAGATTATGTAGGTAATATTATAAAAAATTAAGGTTAGATTTAGGTTATTGTTACTAAAATCATGATACAATGCTCATAAATGCTCATATTAGTACTTGTATTTTTCTCATCATTTGATAATTCTTTATCATAATACCAAAAACCTTTCAATATTTTTAGTTTTACGTTTAAAATCTTACATATTTATTGATTTATTTATTTTTGAATTGGTATATTAAATACGAAACTCTGTATATTAATTACGAAACTCAGCAAATTAGTTGACATATCAACTAATTTATCCTATAATATGTCAAGTAGTTTTCTACTGTTACATAGAAATATGGAGGTAAACATGAATAAAAGTATTGGTCGTTTAGTATCCATCCTTCACAGACAATCACAGATTTATATTAATTATGTTTTAAAAGATTTTAATGTTACTTCAGCTGAATATTCCTTTCTGTTTTGTCTTTATCACAACGATGGAATGACACAGGAAAAAATGTCCTCTGTGTTGTATATTGATAAAGCTGCTACTGCTCGGGCAATTAAGTCTCTTGAGCAAAAAGAATACGTGATTCGTATTAAAGATTCTGGGGATAAGCGGATAAACAGAGTGTATTTAACAGAGAAAGCCAAGAAAAACATTGAGGAAATAAGGAGAAGGGTGTTTCATTGGAGTGAATTTCTGACTGAGGATTTAGATCCTCATGTTACAGACGTGGTCTATGATGCTTTAGAAGCTATGGTTAATAAAGTAGAAGATAAAAAAGAGAAATACCGCAAGGAGGAAATATAAAGTGGAATATGTTAATCCATTAGGCGAAGAAAAAGTCTATAAATTGTTAATTAAATTTTCATTACCAGCCATTGTAGGAATGATGGTAAATGCTATTTATAATATAGTAGACAGAATTTATATTGGTAACAGTAGTTCATTAGGTGCAAATGGTATAGCTGGTATAACCATTAGCTTTCCTATTATGATAATATTAATGGCCCTTGGTATTTTATTTGGAGTTGGAGGTGCTACTCTTTTCTCCATGAAACTGGGGGAGAAAAAGATAGAAGAAGCTGAAACAGCATTAGGAAATGCCTTTGTTATGCTTCTTTTGGCAGGTTTTTTATTTATGATATTAGGTCAGATTACCCTTAAGCCTATTTTAATCGCATTTGGTGCAAGTAATACAGTCTTACCTTATGCTATCAGCTATATGCGTGTTATATTTTTTGGTGCAGTTTTTCAAGTTGTTAGTATGGGTTTAAATAATTTTATGCGAGCCGATGGGAATCCAAAATTAGCAATGCTAACAATGTTCTTAGGTGCAGGCACTAATATCGTACTCGATCCCATCTTTATTTATGTGTTTAACATGGGAATGGAAGGAGCGGCTCTTGCCACTATAATATCCCAGGGATTTTCATTTATTTGGGTTGTATCCTATTTTTTATTTGCATTACAGGTAGCAAGTAGTATTCTAAACGCTGTATTAAACAATAATTTGTATTTATATGGGGGAGATATTGCAGTATCCGGCATGGGTGTGGTGAATAGTCTTCAGACACTTCTTATTATGCCAGTTATTGGAATGAACCAGGGAGTACAGCCAATTATTAGTTTTAATTTCGGAGCTAAATAGCTATTTCTGTTGCTACCATTATCGTTATTCTTGGGTTTATATTAACCAGAATGATTCCAAAGCAATTAGTTACCCTATTTAACGACAATATAAAGTTAGTAGAATTTGGGGTCCAAGCTTTATTAATCTGGTTCTTGTTATTACCATTAATAGGATTTCAAATCATTGCCGCAAATTTCTTTCAGGCAATTGGAAGGTCAAAATCTGCCATGTTTTTAACACTTACCAGACAAGTTATTATTTTAATTCCTTCTATTATATTATTCCCTAAAATTTGGGGTCTAAATGGTTTATTATATGCAGGTCCATTTTCCGATTTTATAGCTTCCATTTTAACAGGTATATGGTTTTACTTTGGCCTAAAAAAATTAAGTGCCACAGCACAAAATAATGAGCCCTTAAACCATTTAAAACTATCTACCCAGGATTTAGATGATAGTATATAATCTATGATTTAAATCTG
>JAQSYR010000087.1 GCA_029256035.1 Anaerocolumna sp.
ATTGATTATTTTTACAACATAGAATACAATAAAAGTAGAAATGATGAAACAAGTTATATAATTTGCTTTCTACTGGAGGCTATGATGATACGTTGGATTTTTGGTATTTTAGCGGGTATGCTTATTATGATTTCTGTTTTATTTGGACAGCTAGTGTTTAATTTGGGACATGGGTCAGACAATACGGAACCTGAAAACAAACCGGATTATCACTTACAAATATTAATACAGGATACGGATGAATATTTTTGGACACTTTTTAAGGAGGGTGCAAAAGCTGCAGAAGAAGAACTGGGATTATATGTAGAATTTGTTCCTGTATCTCAAAATAATACAACTACATTAAGGAGTGTCGTTGAGATGGGGACAAATGCAGGCGTTGACGGCATTGCTCTACAAGCAGCAGATTCCCAGGAGACCATTGATATTATAAATACAGCCAAGGAACAAGGCGTTGACATTATTACATTTGAAAATGGTAATTACATTATTCCAGAGACACCAATGGTTGGATCAAATAACTATAACATTGGGTCTATTGCGGGAAATATGGCAGTTAGTTCAGTGAGTGGAAAAGGAGAAGTTGTTGTAATTATTAATGATGCTGGGACGGAAAGTGATATTCCCTATCAAAATCTGATTATACAAGGGATTATAGATTCCTTTTCAAGATATAGCACCATAAATATTAGTAAAGTTTATACCTTAAATAAAGATATGTTTGAGGTTGAAAAAATAGTTTCCAATCTTATGGATGACACGAAGCAGACAAATCTTATTCTGTGTTTAGACGAAAGCAGTACACCAGGTGTAGCCCAGGTATTAGTTGATAACAATATGGTTGGAGATATAAAACTGATTGGTTATGGTGTTATGCCTCAGACCGTAGATTACATAAAACGTGGAGTAATTTATGGTACTGTTGTTCCAAATTCATACGAAATCGGATATCAGACAGTAAAGCAACTGACAAAAAGAATACAAGGGGAACAAATCAGTGATTCTATTAGTACTGAATTGTATACCATTGATTCGTATAATGTGAATCAGTACCTAGATGCACTAGAATAATTGAGGAAAAGATATGAGAAAGATGCAAAAACAAATGTCATATGGTGCAAAACTTATTATATTCTTTTTACTTGCTACGGTAATTACAGCAATGGTAGGTATATACAATTACGTATCCTCTCGTGTGCTCATGAGTGATATGACCGGATTATTAAATAGAAGTCAGGAACTTACAACCCTTTATAATGAATTAGACCAAATACAAAATTATTTAAATGATTATCTTTCTACAAGAAGTTCACAGAGCCTGGAGGCTTTTTATGATTATAGCAATTCCATTGCAAGAAGTAATTCTATTTTAAAAGAAGACTCTGGCTATTCTGTAAGAGGTATAAAAATCAAAAATTTAGCTGGTATGATTGACCACTATTTAACAATTCTTGACGATACTGTGGTTGCAAAAAGGAACCGTCAGATAGATAAATATGCCAGTGGATATCAGGAAGCTGTAAAAGAGTATACCTACATAGGCAATTATATTGAAGAAATTATGAGTACAGATTTAAGTGACAGTGCCAGGAAATATGAGGAGATACAAAAGGATATAGAAAAAAGTGCTGTGCTTACTTATTTTATGTTTGCTGTAACTATTATTCTAATAACTGTAATTATTATTCTATTTAGCATTGAGGTTACAAAACCTATTAAAAAATTAGCTACCTATGCGAAAGAAGTATCGGAGGGTAATTTTGAAGTAGAAGTTGCCAATGACCATACCAGCAGCGAATTTAGTATTCTTTTTGATACTTTTAAAATGATGACCATTAGTATTAAAGAATATGTCAATGAACTGACAGAGAAACAGCGGCTGGAACGTACGTTGATTGAGGAAAAAGTGGATAATCTTAAGATGAAAAGTGCCTTACACGAAGCAGAATTACTTGCTTTACAATCTCAGGTAAATCCACACTTTATATTTAATTCTATTAATATTGGGGCAAAAGTTGCCATGCTTTCGGGAGATGATGTGACCTGTAATTATCTTGAGAATTTTGCAGAAATTTTTCGTTACAACTTAAAGGGGTTGGATTATAATGCAACCTTAGAGGAAGAAATTAATAATGTAATGGCTTATATGAATTTGCTTACCACTAGATTTGGTGATATGATTGACTTTCGCTTGGACGCACCTGAGACTACGGATTTAGCGGAGTTTGTAATTCCTCGAATGACCTTACAGCCTTTAGTTGAAAATGCCTATATCCATGGGATAAGTAAGTCAGAGAATGGAGGAATTATTGAATTAAAAGTTAGAAAAGAAGTAGAGAGAGTTTATGTTATTATATCAAATACTGGAGAAGCCATACCTGAAGATATAATACAGTTAATATTAAACCGAAAATTGAAAAAAGAAAAAAATACCGGATATAAAGGACATACAACAGGAATTGGAATTGATAATGTTTTAAATCGGCTACGCTTATTTTTTGATGAAAGAAATGTGATGGATATAAACTGTAAAGATGGAATAACCAGTTTTATTCTGTGTTTGCCTTATAATCATAGAGATATTAATGAGGATAGATGGGAAAATGTATAGAATATTAGTTGTTGATGACGAACCAATTGCAGTAGAGTCAATTATATATATGATAAATAAAAATTTTGAGTCAGTTCAAATCGTTGGATCATCCCGTTCTGGAAAAGATGCTGTTGAAAAAGCCTACAATTTATATCCGGACATAATCATAATGGATATTAACATGCCAGGGATTAATGGATTAGAAGCAATGAGACAGATACGTAAAGTAAATGCCGGAGTTCGATTTATTGTTATTTCTGCATTTGACTATTTTGATTATGCTGTAGAATCTGTAACTCTTGGTGTTGAAGAATATTTGCTAAAGCCGGTAAAAGAACCACGATTTGTAGAAATTTTAGGCAAGGTCATTGGACAGATACATAATAGTAGAATGGATTTAAAGAGAAATTTAGAACAGCAGGAAAGACTGGAAATGATAATTCCAATGTTAGAAACAGGTTTTATGAATTCCTTATGTATGTATGGAGAGGACTCAAATGAACTTAAGCATTATTGCGATTTATTTGGCTACGAGAAATCAAGTGGTTATATTATGGCAATAGAATTTGGGGAAAAACAAAATGGTAAAATAGAAAATAAAATTGGTGCTGGTATTCAGGGACAGAAAATGTATGCGGAATATAAAAAAATAATCAATTCCTATTGTAACTGTATAGTTGGTCCCGTAATGTTAAATCGAATTATTATCTATGTATTTGATGAATATGAAGAGGCAAGTTTTGAGCAAAAAACAAAAGCATTAGCGTTAGGCAATCATATTATGAACCGCGCAGCTGGAATCTATCCTGATATATACATTGGTATGGGGCGAAACCACAGTAACATAATAGAGGCTAAAAAGTCCTATCAGGAAGCTTTATTTGCCCTTCGTGTATTAACAAAATCCGAGGATAGTATGGAGAATTTAAATAATCATATTCTACATGTGGATGATATTATAGAAAAAGACATGAGTCAAAAGAATGATTATGAGCAGTTAATTGAAGATGAAATCTATACCAATATTGCAGAAAAAGAGGAAAAAGTTGTTCAGGTTGCATTTGAACAGCTGTTTGCAAGAATGTGCGCTGATCAAAGTATGGATTTTAAAGCAATAAAAAATCGTATGATCGATATGGTGGTTGGCTTTAATAAAAGATGGGGAAATGTATTAAACGACTATTATGATACGTTAAGTGAAATTATAGGGGCAGCAGAAGAAGAAAGCTAGAGAAGTTAATTTAAGTTCTTATTATTTCAGTCGGTTTTATAAAGAAGAAACTGGAATTAATTTTAGCGATAAGCTTGCAGGTGTCAGAATCGAAAAGGCGAAAGAATTGTTAAAAAGGGAGGAACTTACCATAAAGGATGTCTGTTATATGGTAGGTTATATGGAGCCAAATTATTTTTCGAAAATTTTTAAAAAAATTACGGGAATAACTGCAAGTGAGTATAAAAAATTAATGGGTTAATAGGAGGAGGTTATATGGGTAGGAAGCCATTGTTACAAAAGATGATGTACATCGGGGCATTCATTGTTTTATTGATAAGTACTCTTAGTGGATGCAGGAAAGATGTAAAAACCCAGACAACTACAGAAGAAGATAAGATAGTGATAGGTTTATCTTTAGGTACATTAATGGAAGACAGATGGATTCGGGATAGGGACATATTTATAGCAATGGCTCAGCAGGAAGGTTTTGACGTAATTGTAAATAATGCAAATAAAGATTCTGATATTCAATTCCAGCAAGTAAAGGATATGATAAACCAGGGAATCGATGTTTTGGTAATTGCACCAAACGACAGTATAAGTGAAGAAAAATGTGTAAAGGCAGCAAAAGATAAAAATATACCTGTAGTTTCATATGACAGACTTGTTGAAAATAGCAATGTAGATGTTTATATATCCTTTGATAACTATCAGGTTGGTGAAATTATGGCTGCTTATATGATTGAAAATGTTCCAGAAGGTGGATATATCGTAGTGAATGGATCAAAAAATGATAGTAACAGTGAGATGATTAACGAAGGAGCTATGAGTATATTAAAGCCATATATTGAGAAAGGGAAGATTCAGGTGGTTGCTGAAACCTGGGTAGATGGATGGATTCGGGAAAGTGCCTACGATTTTGTTTCAAAACAGCTTAGTACATATACAGAGGATATAAGTGCAATTATTTGTGGAAACGATTCTCTGGCTTGGGGGGCTATTGATGCTTTATCAGAAGCCCAGATTGCAGAACAGGTTAAAGTAGCAGGGCAAGATGCCGATTTGGTTGCCTGTCAAAGAATTGCAACAGGAAAGCAATCCTTAACGGTGTATAAACCAATTAAAAATCTTGTTATGAAAACAGTGGAAGTATGTGCCCAATTAATTAAAGGCGAAGAAATTCAAAGTGATAAAATGATTTATGATGGTACCTTTGAAGTGCCTTATATTGTCATAGGAGTTGAAGCAGTAACAAAGGAAAATATGGACGATACGGTAATTAAAGATGGGTTCCACCTCTATGATGACGTATATCAGACAGAAAATAAATAAACTTATTATATAAATCATATGGCTGTTGTAAAACGATAGAACTGGGATGTTATATTTCCACTGACTTCGTTTTGCAACAGCCATTTTAATAAGTGGATTATTTTGCGCTGTTTCACAAAACCATAGCAAAATGATACAGATACAAAGTAGGATAATAAAATTCAAGCAATATAGTCATATTGAACAACAAATGCGTCTATTGTAAAAAAATATTGTGTATTGTAACATAAATATGCAACATGGGGATTGGAATTGTAATGAAAACATTGACGGTTCCATAAAAAATTATATTGTAGAAGGGCGGAATAAGATTATGAAAAAAGTTATTGCATTATTGTTAGTACTTATTATGACAATGTCATTAGGTGCCTGTGGGAAAGAAGAAACACAGACAAGCGGCGGAGGCGACAAAACCGGAACTGTTGATGTTGGTATTGTATTACCTACAAAAGATGAACCAAGATGGCTACAGGATCAGGAAAGATTTGAATCCGTAATTGCAGATACAGACTATACAGTTGAAGTATTATTTAGTCAGGGTTCTTCTGCAACAGAGAAAACAAATGTTGAAACTTTAGTAGCAAAAGGAATTAAAGTTCTTATCATTTGTGCACAGGATGCGGCAGCGGCAGCATCATCTGTAGAAGTTGCAAAAGAAGCAGGAGTAACTGTAATCTCATATGACAGATTAATTACAGATACTGAGGCTCTTGATTATTATGTAACATTTGATAGTATTGCAGTTGGTGAAGCAATGGGACAGTATTTAGTAGATAATGCTACAGGAAGCGGCAATCCATTGTATTTATATGCAGGTGCAGCAACAGATAACAATGCATTTCTATTCTTTGAAGGTGCTTGGAATATTCTTCAACCCAAAATTGCAGATGGAACCTTTGCTATAAAGAATTCTTCTGAAGCTTTGGCACTAGCTAATCAACCAACTCTTACCCGTGAACAGATGTCAGCAATTATCGGTCAGATTACAACTAACTGGGATTTCAATGAAGCAAAATCAAAAGCAGAAGCTCATTTAACATCAGCTACTGCAGCAGATAAAGGTAAAGTATATATTTTAGCTCCAAATGATGGTACTGCACGTTCCATTGCTGATGTATTTGCAGCAGATGCAGATGTTTCAGAATATTTTATTACAGGTCAGGATTCTGAAATTGCTTCTGTACAGTATGTAATTGATGGAAAGCAATCAATGACAGTATTTAAAGATACCCGTACCTTAGCTGCAGATGCTATGAATATGGCTGTTGATGTAATTGGAGGTAAAACACCAGCTACAGATACTACTTATAACAATGGAGTAATCGACGTAAAAGCAAAACAAACACCTATTGTTGTTGTAACAAAAGATAATGTAAATGAAGCATTAATTGATTCTAGTTATTATGAAGCAAGTCAATTTACAGGATTAGAATAAGGAATGCATAAATAGGATCTGCTATCTTGAGACCGGCTTAAGATAAAAGCAAGTATTTAGCAACATAAGACGTTCGGCTTGCCGGGCGTCTTATGTATAGGCCGGTCTCATGTACAAGGAGGAGGTTTATGTAATGAATGACTATATACTAGAAATGCAGGATATTTATAAAGAATTTCCGGGGGTAAAGGCATTAAAACAAGTTAATTTTAAAGTAAAAAGAGGAGAAATTCATTGCCTCGTAGGGGAAAATGGTGCAGGAAAATCAACCTTAATGAAAGTTCTATCAGGGGTTTACCCTTATGGCTCATATAGTGGAGACATTATATATAACGGTAAGGTACAGCAATTTAAATCCATAGCAGAAAGTGAAGCCATAGGAATTGCAATTATTTATCAGGAATTGGCTTTGATACCTGAACTAAGTATTTATGAAAATATATATTTTGGTCATGAAATTATGGATGGTAAATTAATTAATTGGAATCAGACTATAGTAAAATCCAAAGAAATGTTGGAAAAGGTGCGTTTAAACATAAGCCCAACTACGAAAATAAGAGATTTGGGAGTAGGAACTAGACAACTAGTAGAAATTGCGAAGGCATTTAGTAAAGACGTAAAATTATTAATTTTAGATGAGCCAACGGCGGCACTAAATGAAGATGACAGCGAAAATTTATTGAAATTATTAAGGGAGCTAAAAGAACAGGGCGTTACCTGTATCATGATTTCACATAAGCTAAAGGAAATTGTATCCATTGCAGACACGGTAACTGTATTAAGGGATGGCAGCACCATTTGTTCTTTGGATGCCCATGAACAGACCATAACGGAACAAGAAATTATTAAGTATATGGTTGGACGTGAAATTGAAAATATTTATCCAAAACGAGAGAATATCCATATCGGTGATATTTGCCTGGAAATAAATCATTGGACAGTACAAGATCAAAGCACTGGACGAAATATTTTAAAGGATATCAATATAAATGTGAGAAAAGGTGAAATAGTAGGAATTGCTGGTCTTATGGGCGCTGGAAGAACGGAACTTGCTTTAAGTGTTTTCGGAAATACACCTCACTACAAATTAATGAATGGAGAGATTAAGATAAATGGTGAAAAAAAGGATTTCCATCATCCAAAAGATGCCCAAAAAGCAGGAATAGCCTATGTGTCAGAGGACCGGAAAAGAAACGGATTAATACTAATTCAGGACATAAAATATAACATTACCATTGCTTATCTTGAAAAATTAACCAGGGGAATTGTAATTAATAATAACGAAGAAAATAATGTAGCAAAAGAATATCAAAAGTCAATTAATATTAAGACACCTTCTATTATGCAAAAGGTTGGAAATTTAAGTGGAGGAAATCAGCAAAAGGTTTCGCTCGCAAAGTGGTTGTTCGCTGAACCAAAGGTTCTTATATTAGATGAACCTACCAGAGGTATTGATGTTGGTGCTAAGTTTGAAATTTATTCCCTAATGAACCAATTAGTAGAACAGGGCATGAGTATTATTATGATATCTTCTGAATTACTTGAAGTTCTAGGAATGAGTGACCGGATTTATGTAATGTCGGAAGGTAAGATTACAGGGGAACTAAGTGCTGACGAAGCTACGGAACAAAATGTTATGGCAATGGCTACAAGAGGATAGGAGGCCAAAAATGAGTGATTTATCAAAGAGAAAAGATTCTAGTATTGGGACTGAATTACTTGATTTACTTAAGACCAACATAAGAGATTATGTAATGTATATTGCATTAGCTTTAATTTTTGTTTTATTTGGAATATTAACAAAGGGATTGTTTCTATCTCCAAGGAATATTAGTGATTTAATTAATCAAACCGGGTATGTTGCTGTACTTGCAATTGGTATGACAATTATATTAATTATTAAGCACATTGACTTATCGGTAGGTTATGTTGCAGGCTTTTTAGGAGCAGTTGCGGCAATTCTAATGAAAAATGGCCTCAGCCCACTGATTGTAATCCCAATTATTTTAGTTTTAGGGGTTTGCGTTGGATTATATCAAGGTTTTCTGGTTGCAAAAGTTGGGGTTCCGGCATTTGTAACAACCCTTGCAGGTATGTTTATCTTTCGTGGATTATTATCTAGGGTTACTGCTGGAACTGGAACAATCATTGTAAAAAATCAAGGATTTAAAGATATATCCCAAGGATATATACCGAATCTATTTGGAGGCAGTATTCATTATCTTACTTTAATTATTGGTATTATTGCAATTATATTTATTATTTTAAGCCGTATAAAATCAAGAAAGAATTTATTACAGTATAATTTTCATGTAAATTCGATGCCCATATTTGTAACCCAGATTCTATTTGTTTCTATTATTGTTTTTACAATTGTCTGGGTACTTGCAGGATACAAAGGAATTCCCTGGACTGCAGTTATTGTAGGAATTGTATTATTTATTTATAACTTTATGTTAAATAAAACCCCCTTGGGAAGATACATATATGGAATTGGAGGAAATGCAGAAGCAGCAGAATTATCAGGGGTAAATGTATCAAAAATAACATTATTTGCTTTTGCATCAGTTAGTATGCTTGCTGCATTATCTGGAATCTTATACACATCAAGACTTGCATCAGCAACACCAACAGCAGGATTAGGTTTTGAACTAGATGCCATTGCTTCTTCCTATATCGGAGGCGTTTCCGTAAATGGTGGAATCGGCAGAGTAACCAATACAGTTATAGGCGCCTTTGTTATTATGTCATTAACCAATGGAATGAACTTAATGGGTATTGATGTATCATATCAATATATAGTCAAAGGAATCATCTTTATTTTGGCAGTTGCATTTGATGTTAAAACGAGAAAGAAGAGCAAATAGAAGAGTATATAGAAGAGGAAATGAAAGAGGAA
>JAQSYR010000088.1 GCA_029256035.1 Anaerocolumna sp.
ATTGCAATTAATGGAAGCGTGGAAGGAAATACGGACTGGGCATATGAATGTGGATTAGATGGCATAGCTTCAACAATAACAAGCATCACAACCTGGAATGAAGTTTGCGCAAATGCAGAAAATGCATTAATTAGTGCAGCCGAGAGAACAGCTAGATTATTAAACATAAAATAATAATTTAAAATAAAATAAATAATTAAAATAAAATAAATAATTAAAATAAAATAAATATTTAAAATAAAATAAATATTTAAAGTAAAGGGATAGAACAAAGGTTACAGTTTTCCCTAGGTAAGTTTGTTAGCAAGATTTATAAACACATAAGGGTTATATTGTTGAAAAATAGAATAATGTATGATAGGATTACATTAGCCGAGTGCTTATGCTCAAAGATAAGGAGAGTTAAAATTGATAGAAGTCAGTTGTATGGACATGATTCACGGTAAGATGAATTTGCTGACTAATACTGAGAAAAAGATTGCTAATTACGTTTTAGATAACTATGAAACGGTGCTTAATTACAACATAACAGAATTGGCTGAGAATGTAGGTGTTAGTGATGCATCTGTGGTTCGCTTTTGCAAAAGTTTGGGTTATAAAGGATATCAAGATTTTAAGATAAACGCTGCAAAAGACGTGCTGCCAAAAGGAAAACATTTTAATCCTAGTTTGGAACAATATGATGATACAAAGACAATATGTGAAAAAATATTTTCATCTGCTATAGCAGTACTTAATCGTACCTTAGCTAGTATGGATGTAGTTGCTGTTGAGGAAGCTGCAGATATGATTCGTGCAGCCGGCAAAATAGTGTTCTTTGGTAGTGGCGGCAGTTTATTAGTAGGTAAGGATGCTCAACATAAGTTTATGAAAATTGGTATACGTTCCTATGTGTATGAGGATGTAGACATGCAGATGATGGCTTCTTCCTTACTTGAGCCAAATGATGTAGCTTTTTGTATTTCACATTCAGGAAGTAACTACAACGTATTAAACTGTATGAAAAATGCCCATGAAAATGGTGCAAGTACAATTGCCTTAGTAAGTCAGGGAAGAACTCCCATCTCTAAAAATGGCGATGTAGTTCTTTATACTGCATCTGAAGAAACCATATTCCGGTCGGAATCAGCAAGTACAAGAATAGTTCAGCTTGCAATGATTGATACATTAGTAGCTATTGTAGCATTTAAAGACTATAATGAGTCCTATGCAGCCATACAAAAGACACGGAAAGCAACGTCAGAAAATAAATTTTAATAAAACCCTGTCAAGGAAAGATATATTTTCTTTGACAGGTATTTTTTTATAAAAAACTGAAAAAAAATTTCAGAAAAAATAATGATTGTGAAAATTTCAACAATCAAAAACTGAAAATAAATTTCAGATATTTTCTATTAATTGTAATTAAAGTGATATTTCATTCATGTTTTAAGGAAAATATATGGAATTTGTACAGTACTTTAAAGAAATATAAAAAATATTTTTCAAAAATAAAAAAACATATTGAAAATTATTTTCAGATGTGATATGATTTATGTATCTTAAATAGTGGTTGTGAAAATAAAAAAGCAAAGGATATTATTCATGTTTGAGATTAGTTGTAGAGAAATAATTAAAAGTAAAATTAATCTATTGACCAACACTGAATTTAAAATTGCCTGTTTTGTTTTAGATCACTACCAGGATGTAATAAATAGTAATATCAGTGAGCTGGCGGAGAATGCCAAGGTAAGCAAAGCAACCGTAGTAAGATTTTGCAAAAGCATGGGGTACAAAGGATTCCAAGAGTTTAAGCTGCATGTATCCAATGACATACCCCAAAGAGTACAACAACATGATGGGATTAAAAAGTCTGAAACAAGTGATACGGTTGATATTTGCCACAAAATCTTTTCCTCCGAAATTATTGCACTGAATCATACCCTTAGGTTGATTCAAATAAATGAAATCGAAATGATAGTAGAGAAGATGATTGCAGCAAATAAAATTATATTCATTGGTACAGGTAGTAGTTTATTCGTTGGAAGAGATGCACAACACAAGCTTTTAAAGGTGGGAATCAAAATTTATGTATATGAAGATGTTGATATGCAGCTTATGTCCTCTTCCCTACTAGAAGTAAATGATATTGCTTTTTTAACTTCATGCTCAGGAAAGAATAAGTATACACTAAACTGCCTGAAAGTAGCAAAGGAGAATGGAGCAACCATTGTGTCCTTGCTTACAAAAGGAAGAACACCCATTTCTAAAATGTCAGACTTTGTTATATATACTGACTTACAGGAAAGCATTATTAATTCAGAAACAATTAATGTGAATGCAAGAATTGCACAACTTGCTGTTATTGACATTATTGTAGCGATTGCAGCCCTAAAGAAATACGACGATTCTTACAATGCAATCCAATTAACACGTAAAGCAACCTCAGATAACAAATATTAATAAAGAAGGAGTGATATAAGTGAAAGCAGTTATTCTTTCTGGACCAAATAATTTTGCTCCAGGTGAAATGGAAAAGCCTCACATCGGTGACAATGATATATTGTTAGAGATGAAAAAAGCTGCAATATGCGGTACCGATATTCGCATTCTGGAAGGCACGAAAACAAAAGGTGTTCGCTATCCATCTGTAATAGGCCATGAAATGTGTGGTTTAATATGTGAAGTAGGTAAAAATGTAAATGAATTTAAAGTAGGGGATAAGGTAGCCATTGCAAATGTAATACCTTGCAATTCCTGTCACAGTTGCTTGACTGGCAGAGAAAATGCTTGTATGAATCGTAAGGCCATTGGTTATGAATTTGATGGTGGTTTTGCAGAATACGTATTAATTCCTGAAATAGCTATCGAAAGTGGAAATGTAGTAAAATTACCTGAGTATGTTTCCTTTGAAGAGGGAGCCTTAATTGAGCCACTTTCCTGCTGTATTCGAGGTTTAAAAAATGCTGGAACAGGTTTTAATGATACGGTATTAATTGTAGGTGCAGGACCAATTGGTTTAATGCATTTGCAATTATCAAAGATTGTTGGTTCTAAACAGGTAATTGTAAGTGAACCAATTGAATCCAGAAGAGTAAAGGCAGAAAAATTAGGCGCAGATATTGTTGTTGATCCAACCAAAGAAAACCTGGAAGAAATTATTAACAGGGAAACCAATGGTTTGGGCGTTGACATTATTATAATGGCAATTGGTGTTCCGGCAATTATTAATTCAACCTTAAAATTATGTAAAA
The DNA here is from genome assembly GCA_029256035.1 of Anaerocolumna sp. Classification (GTDB taxonomy): domain Bacteria; phylum Bacillota; class Clostridia; order Lachnospirales; family Lachnospiraceae; genus Anaerocolumna. Next base: position 3,234 of record JAQSYR010000088.1, read on the forward strand.
AAGGTGGAACTGTAAACTTGTTTGCAGGATTTGCAGGCAAAGGAGAATCTACCATTGAAGTGAATACCATTCACTATAATGAGATTAATGTAAATGGAAGTACCGCATATAAGAGGGAAGATTATTTACAGGCAGCAGATATGGTCATATCAGGTAAGATTAATCTGAAAGAGATTATTACCCATACCTATAAATTAGAAGAATTCCAAGATGCCTATGAAGTTTGTAAAAGTGGTGAAGGGTTAAAGGTTATGATTGAACCATAAAACCCATTAAGTTTTGAATTACATAAATATATTATATATTAAAGGAGAATTTTAAAATGGCAATGTTAGGTAAAGCAGTAAGAATGAGTAGATTGGTAAATCCTAAGAGTAATAAAATGATGGCAATCACAGTAGATCATGCGATTTCAAGAGGAATTGCACCAATGACTGGTTTGCAGCCAATCCAAAAAACAATTGATGCAATTATCGCAGGAAAACCTGATGCAATGACTATGACAAAAGGTATCGCAGAACATTGTATGTGGCAGAATGCAGGAAAAACCTCTATCCTATTAAAATGTTCCAGCTATTCTCCAGTTCACCCTACAAAGGATATTTTATTTGGTAGTGTTGACGAAGCAATTCGCATGGGTGCAGATGCGGTTTCCATTGGTGCTATGACTTTAGGTGATTATCAGGATGTGCAATTTGCTGAAATTGGTAAAATATCTGAAGAATGTATGGCAAAAGGAATGCCATTAATCGGCCATGTTTATCCAAAAGGTGAATCTGTTGCTAAAGATAAACAAACTGCTTGGGAAAACATTGCTTATTGTGTAAGAAGTGCAGCAGAACTTGGAATTGACATTATAAAAACTACATATACTGGTGATCCTGATAGTATGGCAAAAGTAGTAGACTGCTGTCCTTCCAGAGTTGTTATTCAGGGTGGTGATGCATGTAAAACACTGGATGATTACTTGAATATGACCAAAGAAGCTATGGATTGTGGCGTTGGCGGTGTAACTATGGGTAGATTTGTTTGGGATTATAAAGACATTACTGCATTAGTTATCGCATTAAGATACATCATTCATGAAGGATATAGCGTAAAAGAAGCAAAAGAGTTATTAGCACAGTTAGAAAACGATAAAAATTATGGTGATTTCTAAATCGGTTATTATAAATAATGTATAGAGCAGGTGTGTAAAATGGAGGAGAAATACTTATTGGGTGTGGATGTTGGAACATCCAGCATCAAAGTAGCAATAATTGATCAAGATGCAAAGGTTCTCGGTCTTAGCAGCAGTTCCTATAGATTAATCACACCAAATCAGGATTATGCACAGATTGATACCGAAGATATGTGGAATGCATTTGAAAAATGCTTAAAGCTTTTATTTCAAGGAAAAGGTATTGATCCAAAAAAGATTGCTGGCATTAGTATATCAAGTCTATGTCCTGGACTGGTGGCGTTTGGAGAAAACGGAGAAGTTTTAGTGGATGCAATTATCTATTCAGATAGAAGAAGTACAGAAGAAGCTGAATTGATAAAAGAAGCAGTAGGTGTAGACAAATTATTTGAAATTACTGCCAATACTGCAATGGCAGGAGCCATATCCGGTACTTCCATGTTGTGGATCAAACGAAACCTTCCGGATGTTTATAAAAAAACAAAATACTTTGGTCATGTAAATACGCTAATGGCATTTCGTATGTCAGGAGAATATGCAATGGATTATTCCAATGCATCTTACACTGCTTTATTTGAAACAACAGGTGGATATAGGTGGTCAAGCTTCTTGTGTGAAAAGATAGGAATTGCAATAGAAAAATTACCGCCATTAAGACATTCCACAGATAAAATCGGTGGTTTAATACACAAAGAATTAATTGAAATGGGAATTCCAGAGGGAACACCTATCATAATAGGTGGTGGCGACACAGCTTGTGCAACACTGGCTGCAGGAGTTACTGGAAATGGTGATGTATGTGAGTCTGTTGGAACAACCAATGTATTAACTATATGTGTAGACCAACCTAAGTTTGATCGAAGTTTTATTAATCGTTGTCATGTAGTGAACGGAACCTGGATTTATCAAGGCGCATTATCTCATACAGGTTCTTCCTATCAATGGTTTAGAGATCAGTTTTGTCAGGATTTAAAAGAAAAGGCGGTAGGAAGTACGAAAAATGTCTTTGAATTAATGAATGAAGAAGCTGCAATGGCTAATCCCGGGTGTGATGGGCTGGTATTCCTCCCCTATATGTTAGGTGAGAGAAGTCCTATTTGGGATCCTTATGCAAGAGGGGTTTTCTTTGGATTATCCTTATATACAACAAGAAAAGAATTAAATCGTTCCATTATGGAGGGGTGTGGTTACGGTCTAAGGCAGTTAGCTGAGATAGCGGAAAAAGTTACGGGTCAAAAGATTACAAAATTCGCTTCTATCGGTGGTGGCGCAAAAAGTGAGGTCTGGGCACAAATAAAGGCAGATATCACTGGAAAAGATATTGAAATATTAGA
>JAQSYR010000089.1 GCA_029256035.1 Anaerocolumna sp.
GTAGCTATCCTAGGTCTGTCGTTTAAACCCGGTACAGATGATTTAAGGGAGGCTCCATCCATTGATAATATACGTTTACTAAAAGAGCAGGGAGCAGATATTTATGCCTATGATCCAGCAGCAGCTGACAATTTTAAAAAACAGTATCCATTTAATATAACATATACAGATTCTCCGGAAACTGCAATACTTGGTGCCAATGTGTGCTTTATCTTTACAGAATGGAGTGAAATAAAAGGCATTCCACCTGAGATATACAAAAAACTTATGAGAACACCACTAGTATATGATGGAAGGAATATTTATTCCCCAGATGATATGAAAAAGGCAGGTGTTGAGTATTATTCCATTGGTAGAATTTAGATTTTTAGGATTCAAGTGTCAAAAGTCTAACTTCATATATAAAAGTGAATAACAACGTATCTATATTCACCTGGACTTGCCTTTCCCTTCGGACGGTCTGCGCCATCTGAATATAGATACGCAGTTATTCACTACTTTGCGTAATAAATGACTTTTGACACTCGAATCCTAGAACTTAGAATTTAATAGGAAGGGGAATCGTATGCGAGAAGACTATAAAGAATTAGATACAATGAAAAGGGTTCTGATTACTGGGGCGGCGGGGTTTATAGGCTTTCATCTTGCCAGAAAATTGCTTGCTCAGGGAATGAATATTATTGGTTATGATAACATGAATAGGTATTATGATATAAGTTTAAAAGAAAAAAGATTAGCTCTATTAAATGAATACCCTAATTTTATATTTATAAAAGGTGATTTGGCAGATAAGGCAGCTGTGGACCAGGTATTTAACGACTATCAGCCGCAGATTGTTGTTAACCTGGCAGCCCAGGCTGGTGTACGATATAGTATAGAGAATCCGGGGGCATATATGGACTCTAATATTATAGGGTTTTATCATATTCTAGAGGCGTGCAGACATCAGAAAACGGAGCATCTGATTTTTGCTTCTTCAAGTTCTGTATATGGAGCCAACAAGAAGGTACCTTTTCAAGTGGAAGATAAAACAGATTCTCCAGTCAGCCTTTATGCGGCAACCAAAAAGTCAAATGAACTTATGGCATATACCTACAGCCATCTATATAACCTGCCGGTTACAGGGCTTCGTTTTTTTACTGTATATGGTCCTTTTGGCAGACCGGATATGGCCTACTATTCCTTTACCAAGAATATATTAGAGGGAAAACCCCTTCAAATTTATAATCATGGAAAGATGTTTCGGGACTTTACGTACATTGATGATGTTATTTTATGTATAGAAAAAATCCTGTGCAATCCTCCAAGCAGGCACAAGAATGATACCCAATATAAACTTTACAATATTGGCAATCAACGACCTGAACAATTAATGGATTTTATTACTACCCTGGAACAATGTTTAGGGAAAGAAGCAGAAAAAGTATACTTATCCATGCAGGCAGGAGATGTTTATGAAACTTATGCAGATGTAAGAGACTTAATCCTAGATTATGATTTTGCTCCTCAAACTACCATTCAGACGGGCCTTGCAAGTTTTACATCATGGTATAAAGAATATTATTTATTATAGAGAATATGGCCTCATAAATAAAGGAATAAAATAACGATAAAAAGGGATTTTTCATGTCGAAGTTAGGGCTTTTAAAAAGAATTAATTTGGCATAGAAATATTGGTGGAACATGCTATTTTTTACCGTAAAATTATGAGAGAAATTGCGACCGAAATATAGCTTTCTACCCCATTTTAACCTTGTTTATTCAGTTTTATTGTTTTATAATTTAGAAAGTTTAGGAAATTAATACTACATAATGAGGTAAATAGAAACTATTTTTTAACAGCTGTGGGGATCAGCTGGCAGGTACGTATCTGATAGATAGAGGGAACACGAAGGGGAACCATTTAAGGACAAAAATTTTATTACAGCAAATCTATTCTTTCTAATCTTTCTATTATAATTCGTAACATTTATAAAAGTCCCAAAATATAATATAATAACGATTTTCCAGAAGGGGTGAAGTGTATGGGATCAAGTAGCATGCTTCCTCGCATTACGGTATTTGTTCTGTTTCTTATAATAAGTGTCGTATTTATCTCAAGAGTGAGCCTGGCTACAAAAGAGGATAAAAATACAAATGTAACCATAAACAACCAAGAGACACAAAATGATCAGTTAAATGAAGCTGAGAATGTAATACTAAATATGCTGCTAAGTGCTGTAAGTGATTCCAATAATCAGTCAGAAGCTAACTCGTATGAGACTTTCCTGGTAAATTACTTAAGCAGTAACGAGATTGAGTTTAGTATGTCGACTGCTGAAAAAGTTAGGTTTCAACTAAATGACATGATTGCTCTGAGAAATCTGGAGAATGAAAGTGATATTCGGAAAATGTCGTTGGATGGCAGGGGAGTAGCTATTCATATTAATCAGCAAATATATGAATTGTGCGGCCTTCGACTGGATTATAACATTTTTGGAGAGGTAAAACAGCTTGAGGACCCAAAGGGCAATTGTCTTTATAAAGATATCTCGCCGGTTATAAGAGATGTATTTGATGTTAATACGGCAATGATTATACTGGCGGTATGGTTATCCTTATTAAACCTGTGTATATTTATTGCAAAGAAAAATCAATTATATATAAAGGATGGGGAATATGAATTTAATAAGAAAGGATTTGCCCAATAAGTATTTGTTAATCGTTGATTTATGCAGTATATTATTATCTTTTTTACTGGCTACCTGGATTCGATATGGAGGAATAACAAGGGAATGGATTAGAAATATGTATGGTGTAGCATTTTTAATCATTCTTTTGTTATACATAGCTATTTTTTATTTGTATGACAGTTACAGCAGGTTATTTAAACGGGGTTTTTTTGAAGAACTCATTGCAGTTGCCAAAATTAATATGTGGCTGGCTGCTGTATTAGCTGTCATAATGTTTGTGTTTCAAGAGGGCGCTACCTATTCAAGATTATTTTTTATTAGCTTTTTTTTATTAAATATACTAATAACATACATAGCAAGGCAATATTTAAAGGTTCTATTACTTTCTGTTTATAAGAAAAGTGGTTCTAGCAGTAAGCTAATGATTGTTACAACTTCTGATCAGGCAAAACAGATATTGAATCGTATTCGTGGGGAAAATGAATGGAATTACCAGGTGACATATCTGACCATTCTTGACAAGCATATGGTTGGTCAGAGGATAGAAGGGATTCCTGTAAAAGCAGATTTTTTAAATATGTATGAAGTCGCAAGGCAGGAAGTACTTGATGGAGTATTTATTCATATTCCTAGCAGCTCCCCACTAAATTTAAACCTGGAAGAAACCATACTGGATTTTGAGAATATGGGTATTACAGTAAACTTAAGTATCAATACCTTCGGTTTAAACGTTCATGAAAAAGTAGTGCAGGAAATGAGTGGATATCATGTACTGACCTTTAGTTCCAGAATGTTTACAGAATCCCAACTAAATCTAAAACGCTTCATGGATATGATAGGAGGCTTTGTTGGATGTCTGCTAACCCTTTTATTAATCCTTGTTCTTGGCCCTGCAATTATTATTGAATCACCTGGACCTATATTCTTTTCCCAGATTCGGGTTGGTAAAAACGGAAGAAGATTTAAAATATATAAGTTCCGTTCTATGTATATGGATGCGGAAGCACGCAAAATAGAACTGCTGGATCATAATGAAATGAACGGATTTATGTTCAAAATAACAAATGATCCCCGAATAACAAAAGTCGGGAAATTTATTCGTAAAACAAGCCTTGATGAATTCCCCCAATTCTTTAATATTCTAAAAGGGGACATGAGTCTGGTTGGAACCAGACCTCCAACGGAATCTGAATTTTTACTGTATGAAGGAAGACATAGGAGAAGGCTGACATTAAAGTGCGGATTAACTGGTCTTTGGCAGGTAAGCGGAAGAAGTGATATTAAAGATTTTGAAGAAGTTGTAAAGATGGACTTGGAATACATAGATAATTGGTCTTTTTTTCTGGATTTAAAAATATTATTAAAAACAGTTGGAGTAGTTTTATTTGGAAGAGGTTCAAGGTAGAAAAGGTCAGGAAGAGGGGATAGTCGTTGGAACGCTGGATTGATATGCATTGTCATATACTCCCGGAAGTAGATGATGGCGCACAAAGTATAGAGCAGACAATAAATATGTTGATTATTGCACATGAAGAAGGAATACTTCATATAATAGCAACACCACACTATCGAGCTGGATACCCAAACCCAGATTACCATGAACTGGAACAGAAGCTTGAAACTGTTAGACAGGAAGCATTAAAGATAGACCGTAGTTTTCGTATTGATTTAGGGAATGAACTCTATTATAGCCAGGACATTCTGGAACATTTAAATAGTAAGAAAGCACTGACTATGGCCGGCACCCGTTATGTGTTGGTTGAATTCCCGGTAGATGTCAGCTACATGAATCTGAGAGCAGGTTTACATAATCTACTTATTAACGGATATTTGCCCATACTGGCTCATATGGAAAGGTACCAATGCCTTTACCATAATTATAATGGAATTCAAGAGTTGCAAGAACTGGGAATTTATCTTCAAATGAATATTTCCAGTGTAATAGGAAATATAACCAATCGAAGAGCCTCATTTTGTAGGAAACTAATTGAGAAAGGTTACATACATTTTATTAGTACAGATTCACATTCTGATCAGTATAGAGCTCCAAGGATAAAGCAAGGAGCAGATGTGATACGTAAAAAGTATGGTGAGGATAGCTTGTCTCAATTACTTTCAGAAAATGCAACGAAAATGTTGAACAACCAATATATATAAAAGGAGTTAATCCAATGGGTCAATATAATCAAGATGAGGTTGAAATTGATATAAAAGAATTAGTATTTGTTTTACTAAGGAAGTTTTGGATTATTTTTGCAGCAGGGGTTCTATGTGGGGTAGGTGCAGGTGCATTCAGTTATTATGCCATAGATCCTATTTACACTTCCAGTACCAAGATATACATTATTAACCGGCAAAATAGCGAGTACACTTCCTATTCAGATCTTCAAACAAGTACACAATTAACTATGGACTACAAGATATTAATATTAAGCAGACCAGTTACAGAGCAGGTAATAAGGGACTTGAATATTGATATGACCCACAATGACCTGGTAAATAGCATTAAAGTAACTGCACCCGAAGATACAAGAATTCTTCAAATCGAAGTTGAGAACACAGATCCCATACTAGCCAAGCAGTTGGCAGATTCTGTAGCAGAAGTATCTGCAGAACGAATGGTATCGGTTATGGAAATGGAAAAAGTAAATGTTGTTGAACCAGGAAATCTGCCAAAGGAACCATCCAGCCCCAGCATAATAAAAAACACCATCATTGGGGGTATGGCGGGAGGTTTCATAGCATCTTTCCTAATCCTATTATTATATTTTCTAGATGATACCATTAAAAGTCCGGAAGATGTGGAGAAGTATCTTGGTCTTACGACACTTGGTAATTTACCCTTAGAGGTAAAACATAGATTTTCAAGGAAATGGAAGAGAAAAAAGAAGGAAAAGGTAAAAGTTAAAAAAGCAACTAATAAAAACAGAAAGAAAACAAGCAGTAGGAAAATTAAAGTTAACAGAACAAGTAGAGAAAAAGCAGAGCTCTTAAGAATAAGGACA
>JAQSYR010000090.1 GCA_029256035.1 Anaerocolumna sp.
TGCTTGGATTATTAGGCATAGGCATTCCAGATATTCCGCTGCTGATTGCTGTTATTGTACGGACAGTAAATGAAATCGCCTTAAGTTATGGTTTTAATTATGAATCAGAGGAAGAAAAAACATATCTTCTTTCTATTATATGTGGAGCTGTCACCAAGGGAGATGTGCAGCGGGAATTTGATCAACGAATTAATTCTCTAGGAATGGCAATGGATACTAACATAGAAATTAAAACCCAGGTCCAAGAAGAGATGAAAGTGACTGCAGGTATATTATCTGAAGCCCTCCTTACTGCAAAATTCATACAAGGTATTCCCATTGTTGGAATTGTAGGAGGCGTCGTAAACCATAATATTATTAGCAAAATTGCAAAGTATGCAAAACTTAAGTACAAGAAAAGATATCTCCTGAAAAAAGCAAATGATATCTAGGTTAGAATCCCTAATTGGGTTATAAATTATAAAACAGCCATAAGACAAAATAAACTTTTGGGAATATAATAAAATGAGTAAAGAGAGTAGGTGCTCTATGAAAAATAAATTTTCCCAGATACAAAAACAATATAGATTTGATGAAAAAAACAATGCATATCTCATTGAAGTATCACTTGATGATTATGATGATGTATATGATGAGTGGGATCCTGCTCCTTTTAAAAAGAGATTTATACAGGCTGAATTTGATGATTTTATTTTATCCTCAGCAGAGGATATTCCTTTAAAATATAATATTAATGTTGTCTTATATTTACCAGAATCAAAAAAGGATGGAAACAAAGAAGCTGCAGTGGAAGCGGCATATCGTAATTATTATTCCTATGAAATTGTAAAGGTAGCTAAAAACATTGCTAAACTAAGTAAAAAAACATTGTCTAATTTTCTATTATCCATGGGATTTTTAAGTATAGGCTATTTCTTTCAGTTTGGAAATAGTGTTATCTTAGATGTACTTCAAGAAGGTATCTTTATTGGGGGATGGGTATTTCTATGGGAGTTTTTCACAGACATAATAACGACACGTAGAGAGCTGTTAGCTGAAAACAAGTTATATAAGCGTATTTACCATTCAGAACTTCGATATATTTATATATAATAGAAACGTATCACACGAGCAAAGTAGGGCGGATTTATATTATAAAAGTCAGATTTCTGTAATAAGAGAAATCTGACTTTTGACATTTAAAACCTATGAATTTATAAAGAATAGTTTGGTCTATAGAGCAGTAAGGAACAATCCAGAGAGAAAAACAGTTATGATTGCGCCTATAGCTACAACAACCAGACTTTTTTCTTTATAAGCTAATAATAATGCAACTAATGTACCTGGAATTGCAGTTCTATAATCTCCTGTAGATGTGAAGATGTCTGGAAAGGTTAGGACTCCAAGTACTGAAAAAGGAACATATTTAAGAAAAGATTTTATGTAAGGAGATTTTATCTCTCTTCGAAATAAGATAAATGGCAAAACTCTTGGCAGATAAGTTACAAGTGCCATTAGTAGTACTGCTATTATTGCTTTTGTCATTGGAATTCCTCCTTCGTTTCCTTTTCGTCTTGTACTGGGAATAAAAAGGCTCCCAAACTGGCACCTAGAATGGTTGCAATTATAATACGAAAACCTGCTGAAATAAAAGTAAAAACAGGCAAATATATTAATAGGAAATTCATTACAATGGAAGCCGCTACAACCATTAAAACGGGCTTCGATTTTTTAGCAGGTGGGACGATAATTGCTATAAACATTCCGTATAATGCGATTCCCATTGCATTTGCCATAATATCCGGAAGTGCCTTAGAAATAAGAGCTCCCAAGGCAGTTCCAAAGGTCCAGCCTGCCATTGGAGTGGATATTAAGCCAAGAAGAAAAGGATAGGATAATCTTCCGTTTTCTAATGAAGCTACCGAGAAAGTTTCATCTGTTATACCAAATCCAAAGATTAACCTTTGAACCATTGTTATCTCTGGTTCTATTTTTTGTGATAAGGATAGGGACATAAGCATATATCTAATATTTATTAAAAAAGTAGTGAGAACAATTTCCAGGTATCCAGCGCCTGCAAGGATTAGACTGGTTCCAGCAAATTGCCCTGCTGAAGTTAAGTTTGACAAGGATATAAATATAGTTAACCAAACTGGCAATCCACCGCCAGTTGCCATTAGACCAAAGGTAAAGGAGACTGGAATATATCCAAATGCAATTGGTAAACCTTTCCTTAAACCATAGAAAAATTGTTTCTTAAATTTATTATTAATTTTCATGGAATGATTCCTCTCATTATTTATGAAGCCTTTATTCAATATTCAGGTGTGAGTAATAAGCTCAAAAGCCACATCCAATTATAACACCAGAAAATGAAGACTACAATATAAAGAAAATGACTTTTGAATACATATACACAGTTATTTATAAATTTACCCAAAGATGATTTTCAACACCCGAATTTTAAAGAAATCAAAAAAATATTCGGGAATACTTGTAAAAAATAATGGAATGAGTTAAGATGAGTATAACCATTAAACAAAAATAAACCAGAGTCTTATGACTTTTGGGAAATGTGAGGTAATAATATGGATGAAGATAAAAATATAGAAATAATTGATAAGATGACCAAAGTGTGTATTTGCAAGAGTATTTCACGAGCAACCATGAAGAAAGTAATTCAAAACGGAGCAACAACTTTGTCAGAAGTACAAAAGGCAACGGGTGCCGGCAGTGGTTCCTGTCATGGTAGAAGATGCTCCGTAAAGATAAATGCTTTATTAGAAGAATTAAAGGAATCTGATATAAGTAACAAGGAGACTCCTTAATCTTTATTTGCAAGTATAAAATCATTGGCTGGAAAAAACCAGATATATCCTTTAATTGTGTTTTCGTGTTACTTCAATTCGCAATATTTGATTTTCATAAGATATATTTGCGGAATCAATTAAAGTACCGAGTAATATAAATTCAGGATACTGGCTATTTCCGGCCAGATTCCAATAATATTCCTCCAAATCTTCCTGTCTCCCGTTTTGAATCAATTCTTGAAAACGGTCTATTTTCTTGTGGTCTGGGTCTTTATATGCAGCTTCTACTAGAATGGTAGTAGAAGTCTCTGTTTTCTTAATGTCTATATGTGGATCACTAATACCCAAAGTAAAGAAGAAACAAACTAATTCATTCATTATCTTTAGTATTTTATCTCTTTCGCCTTTCATTATATCTCTTCCTTTCTAAACGACTCAAAAATTGGAACAAGGGTACCGGCAACCAAACCTCCGGCAAAACCATTATTGTATAAATTCATACCGCCATGTAAATCTCCAATGTTCATTACGATGGTAATATGTAAAAAACCAGCAAGTAAACCAGCCTTCCATCCAAATTTACCAGCAATAGGAGCAAGTGTTGTACTATATAAAACTGTAATTAAAACTGGGGTAGAAGTGATATCCCAGACTTGGAAATAAGCCCCTAGGAATACCCCTGCCATGACAGGAATAATATTCTTTGGATGTTTACCAAAAGCACCAAAGCCTACAACTGTCAAAATTCCACCAATAATTGGACCATTTAATTCACCGCTTATAAGCAGCATAAATGCGGTGGAAATTAATCCTAGAGTACCCATATTGATCAGTGTAATAGCAAAGCCATCCATTAATACAAAATCCTCAATCAACCTGCCAGAGTGCCGAAAAAGTCGGATATAATTTCGAAAGCTTTTATTATTATATACAAAACCTAATATTAAAAACGAAACAAAACAAAGACCCAGGATAATGGAAAATTCCAGGTTATTCCCAACAGATACTATAAGGGCTTTTTCATTATTCTTTCCGAAGGCACGGATAATTGACATAAAAAAGGTACCAACCATTCCACTAACAAATCCAATATTATAAAGGCTAAAACCTTGATGAAATTTAACAAAATGACCTGCTAGAGCAGGCAAAATAAGTCCAGCGATAATACCAGCTATATTGCCAAAAAGAATTCCAAGTACAGGAGTTAAACCTAAACCAAATGAAATCTGACTGACCAAAGGTCCTAAGGAAGTACCAAAGAATGCAATTAACAGGTATTTACTAAACTTTTCTTTTTGTATCCGGGAATGAAGGTAAACACCTAAAATAATGGAAATAATGTTATAAATATTTTTCCCAAAAAAAGAAAATCCACCCACTGTAAATATTGCAGCAATTAAAGAACCTGTCATATGTGATTTATTTTGATATGCAATGAGGATGGCGAGTAACATTAGAAGACTACTATTTACAAACGCCGAACCAACATTGCCTACCGCCATATAATCGGATATTAAAATACTAGGAGATAATATAATTTTTCTCAAACCATTTACGATTTCAATGGGAGTATTAAAAATAAATGCGCATAGGAGAAAAAAAAGCGGATAGGATAAGATAATTCTAAATTTCACTTTTTCACTGATAATTCTACAATCCATGGACGGATTTGGTTTAAATGGCTTCATGGTACCTCCCTTTCTTAACAAAATCAATCTTCGTAATTTGGATACTTTTTCATTATATACTGAATGAGAATCATAATTACTGCACCAATCATGAATGCAAGGATACTAATTATGGTAGTAAAGGTGTCTTTTGGAATTCCAGGATAAATCTCGCCCAAGGAGCCTAAGATAAAACCTAAAATAGCCAGATAGGTTGGCGTTGGATGATGATTCAACAGATATTCTAATAACTTAGTGGTTAGTAAGACACCTAAAATAGCCCCAATACCTAGTGGTAACAAAAAATTAACATCAAACGAATCAATAGCTGCCAGAGTTTCATCATAAATTCCTAATGTAAGTAGTAGGAAAGAAGTAGAGATGCCTGGTAAGATAAGAGCAACTGCAATTACAATTCCAGAGATTAAGATAATGATCAAACGTATGACAAATGACCCGCCAAATTCAATTAATGCACCAGAATTACTGTCTGTCATTATAAGAGCCAAAACAGCTCCTACCACAAGAAACAGTATATGGTAAGGTTGAAACTTCTTCCAGTTAACTTTCTTAATAATTGCATTCAAACCTGCTAAAACAATACCAAGAAATAAAAATGACATTGGATAAGGATAACTTTCTAATGCCCATAGCATAGCTTTTGCAAACAGCAATATTCCCAGGATTCCGCCAATTCCAAGTTGAATTAATAATTTTGTGTGAATTAATTTCCTGCTGATTAATGCACTGATTGCCTCTATGGATTGATCATAGACTCCAAGAACAATCATCATGGTTCCTCCGGATACTCCGGGTACAAGTAACGAAATAGAAATCAAAATGCCTTTTAAAATGTTAATCATAACTAGCCTCTTTTTATTTTTTTATATAAATATATTTACATTTACCAAGATTTAGTTTACAATATTTCGTAATAGTAGTCAATCAAATAGTAATTTGGATAATACAATTGGAATCAATAGAAAGCAGGAAAAAACCATGATGAATCAAATAAATAACATTACTAATTTAATAATGAAATTTATTTCATCGGAAGAGTTTTCTGCAACTTTGTATAGGTATAGTATAATAAGATAAGCATATTTTTACTATGAGTTTTTCTATTCTATATATTGCATGTGTAAGAACACTTTCTTTGGAAGGTGTTTTTTTTATGTCATAGTAAAAACTTTAATTTTACTTTAAACCAAGGGGATAAGGCAGTAATCATTGGAGAGGAAGGCAACGGGAAAAGCACTTTACTAAAGTACATTTATGACCCCCATTTAATTGATTCTTATTGTGACCACTGGGGAAACCAATTGGGAAATCCTAAAAAAGGTTATCTGGCACAGGAAACCAGTGAAGAATTATTAAATTTTACAGTGGGAGAGTTCCTTGCATATTATGAGATTTTTAGTTCTAGTAATCCAGATCTATGGTCAATCAATATAGATCTTGGTAAATTCCAGATGGATCAAAAACTTTCCACTTTGTCTGGAGGGGAAAAAGTAAAGTTACGACTTATGGCTCTATTAGCAGATGATCCAGATATTTTACTGCTAGATGAACCATCCAATGATTTGGATATGAATACACTAGAGTGGCTTGAGAGTTTTATTAAGCAAACAAAATGTCCGGTATTATTTATTTCCCATGATGAAACCTTAATTGAAAATACAGCCAATGTGATTATTCACATTGAGCAAATAAAGAAAAAAAGAGAATGTAAGTATTCAATTGAAAGAATGAGTTATGGAGATTATGTGCAATTAAGGCTTCGTGGGTTACAAAAGCAGGAAATGGTGGCAAGAAAACAGCGTGAAAATTATAAAAACCAAATCAATCGCTTTGGACAGATTTATAACCGTGATGAGTTAACCCAGGATAGAAATTCCACGAAATTAAATAATGTAAAATCAATAGAAAAGCGTCTGGAGAAGGGGAAAGAAGAATTTATAGAAAT
>JAQSYR010000091.1 GCA_029256035.1 Anaerocolumna sp.
GTTTTTACATAATCAGTGACATCAAGTACATATTCTTTTACAATGCTTGCTCCAGAACTATCTCTTTCATCAATAAATGTAATACTACCAAGATAAGTTACTCCTTCACCAGCAATTTTAGAATCTGTTGTCATATGGTTTGGTGAGTTATTCCAGGTAATGCCTGTCTGGGTCCAATTGTCATCGGTTATTCCATACAGATTATAAGTTGCAACTCCAGGGGATGTTTCCGTAACTGTACCAAAATTAGCGTTTAATTTAATTGCTGCTCCACTAACAACGGAGGTTGTGCTTAGTAACCCTTCGGTATTAAATTTTAGGTAAGCAATGCGGGATGTGCTTCCAGTGCCGCTGCGTTTTGGTTTTAAATTGTCATTTAATGTCCATGGAGTGTCCGGAGTTGCTTTATCAACAACTGCATTTTCTGCTGCTAAAACAGTAATTGTTTCTGAAACAGGAGGAGGGTTGTTTCCTTCTACTGTATTCACATAATTTTCCACCAGATTATCCCTGATATCATTATCTGTAACCACAATATTTGTACCTGCAGTTATTTTAACACCATTGGTATTTCCATAGATAGCATTGCCTGTAATAAGTACATTGTCAGGATCACCTGCACCATTTCCATTAGAATCACCTGGATCATGTTCAATTACAATACCCCAGAAGTTCTCGCCTGTATTATTATAGATCTGATTGCCTCTGATTACTGTACCTGGAGCATTCTGAAGGTAAATTCCTTTACCATTTGATACTGTGCTGTTTATGATTGTATTATTCTCAATAATTGTATCCGGTGAACCAAGATGAATCTTAATGCCCTCTCGGCTGTTAATGATGGTATTATTATGGATATAATTATCGGGACCTGACTTGTCATGAGTAGAACCTGTGTTACCTGCAGCAATACCAGCACCAGTTGTAACATCTGTAATTGTATTGCCATAGATTTCATTTAAATATTCGTCTTCTCCATGTAAATCAATTGCATCTAATTTCGTTGCATATAATTGATTATTACGAATTAAATTATTATGGGCATAATACTGTAAAATAAATCCATGTCGAATGTATGGACCCTCAAATACAGAGTCTTCTATCAGATTATATCTGGAATCATTAAGATAACCTTTTCGATCCACTCCTGCTGCTGCGCCCTGAATTGTAACGCCATAACCTGCGCCACCTCCTCCAAGGTCAGTTGCATTCTTAATTAGGATTCTGCGCACTACAACGTCATGACTGCTTGCAATACGGATACCAATTCGCTGGAATCTTTCTACTGTTACATCTTCTATGGTTATATATCTAGACGGTACATTGGATAAATCCTGAATATAGATACCATATAAAGGCCCGCCGGCATCTGGATTATTGGTTGTATGTTCCGTTGTAAATGGACCATCAAAAGTTGAGGTAATGGTCATATTTCGAATTGCAATATTCTCAAGACCGGTTACTCTTAACACTTTTGTGCTTTGGGTATCATTTAGTTCCTCAGAGAAATTAGAAACTAGTAAGACACCATTCTGACTCTCACCTCTTAAGTTGACACCGGATTTTAATATCAGGTGGGAGGTAGTTTCAGAGGATGTATTCAGATTATATACACCATTTGGGAAGTATACTTCATCACCTGGTTTTGCTGCATTAATTGCATTCTGAATTGCAAGGCGGTCATCATTTCCATTATCTGCAACATCCGTACCGTAATTAGCAACATTAATTGTAACTCCGGTTACCTGATTAGGAGTATGTATCTCATGAACTGTACCATCCGGATTAATAAATCCCGGTTGCGTATAGGTTACTTCAACAGGTTCTGTAGGAGTTTCCGTCCCAGTGTCAGCACGGTCCATTGGCACAAGTATAGGTCCAATCTCGTTTGGTGCATAAATTTGTACCTCATAAAAACTATTCCAACCCTTTATAAATACATCTTCTGTTAAGCTATAATAACCATATCCAACAATTCTTACATAGCGGGCCATAACAGGATTCAAAGGATAAGCTTCCATTCCTTTTGTTGTTCCACTGGTCATTCCACTATATACGGATTGCCAGTCTGCACCATTAGAAGAAACCTGAATATCAATTTTGGATCTTCTTTGATCTCCATTATTAACTGCAATTGCCATATAACCTACTTCTTTTTCTTCTCCCAGGTCAAATTGTATCCATTGACCATCCGTTGGTGAAGCGCTTAGGGATGCCCACCTGGTTGTCATATCCCAGTCAATGGCATTCTCTGGAATATTGCCGTCATTTAAGCTGTCAGAAACAGCACTTACTTCGTAAGGTCCAAAATTAAATGGAATTACAATAGCGCCTGCTGGATGAGGTGCATAAACCCGTACTTCCGTAAAACTGGTCCATCCCTTTACAAAAGAACCATCGGTTAGACTGTAATAGCCATAACCTAGTATTCTTACATATCTTGCAGATTGTGTCTCATTAAATGAATATGGTTCTAAGTCAGCATTGGTGCCACTACTCATTCCACTAAATACAGTGGTCCAATTAACGCCATCCATTGATACCTGAATATCAAGTTTTGTCTTTCTCTGGTCTCCATTATAATTTGCAATTCCCAGATAACCAACTTCTTTTACCTCTCCAAGGTCATACTGAATCCATTGTGCATGTTCAGGAGTCAAACTTAAGGATGCCCATCTGGTTGTTAAATCTCCATCCATGGTATCTTCTGGTGGTGTACCTGAATTCTCACTATCTGAAACTGCAACAATACCCAATTCTATTGGTTGCTGAAATGGTTCCGCTGGAGCATTAGGGTCAAATATCTGCAATGCTTCTGCTTCCATTCCTCCATTGCTATTGGGATCAAAACTGCTGTCTGTTGTAATCATTAATTTATCTACTTTTACTCCAGTATCTTCCTTTGCATAAATTCGCAGGGTGTTAACTCCTGCTTCTAACGTTACTCCACCAGCGGAAATAAAGTTAAGATCTGATGAAAAAGTAAGATCCTGAATCTCCGTTGTCGCATTCCATCCGTACCCAATACTTCCCTGCACATCTGCAATCCCTGACATCCATAAATAAAATATGCCGGATTCTGCCAGTTCAATGGTATACTCTACGTAATCGCCATAGCCTCTTAATTTGTAGTTTTTATCTAATACAAACTGTCTCAGACGATTGGCATCGTTTAAATTAATCTTACCATCGCCGGTAACGTCAGCTTTAGGATTGGTATTAAGGTCACCCTTAACCATGCTTTCAAGAATATCCACATCTTCCATTGTAATTATTCCGTCTCCACTTAAATCACCAAGGATTTTAGTGAATACAACGGAACGATCTGAAGAAAACATGGTGTCCGTAACTGTTTGGGTAACCTCATCCACCTGCGTCATATAATTCTCTGCTTCCATATAGGCTGGAAAGGATTCTACAATATATTTTATGGATGATTCCTCTGCCAATGCAGCAGGTACAGCACTATGTAAGAAAGAAATAATCATAGCGAGACAAACAACAATACTTATAACTTTTTGCTTAAACCTTTTCTTCATCTTTTACCTCCCAATTATTTTAGCCTTAAAAACCCCACCTGTCATGTAACTTATCTACATGGTGTTATCTATTGGTATAAATATAATTAACCCATATACTTATGATTCTCCTCCTTTCTCCAAAAAGCATATCGGGGTAATTCTTAACAGGTTTCCTGTTGTATCAGATTATTACGTATATGCGTATTAATTACGTTATTTTAATTATAACATTTGATGTAAATTTTGTCCATCTTATTTTGGCAATTATTTTATACATATTTTATATTTTCCAGTAAGTTTTTAACTATTTTTCGTCATAATCCTGATTTTCTTACGAATATTTTAATTGTGCCTAAACACAATTCATCAACTTCACGAATCACAGGATATAATGTTTCGTGGAATCATGAAATCTGTCTATAGCAGAATATTTATATAACAAACATAATATATTACTATATATATAATTAGGAGGTTATCCATGGACAAAGTATTACACCGTAACTCCAAAGCTATTGTTATTTTAAAAATTCTGATTATTACTTACATAATTACAGGATTTTTATTATTACTTTTGTCCTTCTTAATGCTAAAACTGGATTTATCCAATGCAGTATTAAGTGGTGGTATTGTATTTACTTATATTCTGTCTTCTTTTATTGGCGGACTGTTACTAGGGAAAAAAGCAGAACAAAAGAGATTTTTATGGGGACTTGGCATGGGAGCAGTTTATTTTGTAATACTATTACTAATCTCTGTACTTGGTAATACTATGGCCGGTATTGATACAAATAGTATCTTTTCTTCCATGCTCATATGTCTATTTAGCGGAATGCTAGGAGGAATGATTAGTTAGGCAGATTATCAGTTGTTATGATTTCATATTAATGGTATACTACACTAACATAGTAAAAGAACTTAAGAAAGGGAGTGTTTCCTTATGAGATACATTGATTTGCACGTTCATTCAACTGCTTCCGATGGCTCCTATACTCCAGCTGAGGTAGTTGCTTTAGCTATCAAACAGGATTTAGCTGCATTTGCTTTAACAGATCATGATACAGTTGATGGCATACTAGAAGCACAAGAAGCTGTCTTGGCCATGGAAAATACCCATAAAAAAATTGAAGTTATACCTGGCACTGAATTATCCGTTGATTATAAGTCTAGGGATATTCATATTCTGGGATTATTTATTGATCCTGGGAATCTTCTTTTTCGCCAGGCTTTAGAAACAGCGCGTGTTAAGCGTGATGAAAGAAATATTAAGATGGCAGATAACCTTAACAAAGCTGGTATTGATATAACAGTAGAGAAAATGAGAGAAACAGATGGAAAATCAGTTTTAACAAGGGCTCATTTTGCTAAATTCATGGTCGCTCATGGTTATGTAAAATCAACCAAAGATGCTTTTACCAGGTTCTTAAATTCAGACAGCCCTTATTACGTTCCAAGGGAATATTTATCTCCGGAGGAGGCTATTGAGTTAATACATTCTGCTGGGGGACTTGCAATTTTAGCTCATCCACTTTTGTACAAATACAATCTTTTGCAGGTAGAAGAGTTAGTTAAGTATTTATCAGAAAGAAATATTGACGGATTAGAAGCCATATACTCATCTAACACAGGATTTGACGAGGGAAGAATGCGGCATCTGGCTAATAAGTATAACCTCTTAATTACAGGAGGTTCTGATTTTCATGGTGCTCTTAAACCTGATTTAAAGATTGGTGTTGGTAAAGGGAATCTAAAGATTCCCTACACTATAGTAGAAAGTTTGAAACAAGAGTTAGGTAGACGAAGTTCTATAAATTAAAGTAAAAATTAACCTTCTGGAATTCTTTTTTATGTCATAGGGAAGTTGGTCGAACTTTCTTATGACATAAAAAGTGTTGCCGTAAATCAATTATCTATTAGATAATAGAAATACGGCAACCTTTTAAAGTTTAAGCTTGTATTTAAAATCTTATAATCTTTTTTTATAAATTATTTATCTGTTTCAGCTGATGATGGCTTTTCAATTTCTATTATAGCAGATTTTTTCATTGGAATGCGGCAATTTTTATTATTACCAAATTCAACAATAACTACTTCTTCCATAATATCAATCTTTTGGGGACGGATTATCATAAAGTAAAACAGTAATGCCATAGCGCCAATCCAGACAATCATGAGTCCTGTTGATGCTGGATCTGTAGATGTTGCTAAAAAAATAAGATTATTCATTGTAAGTCCTCCTAAAATATTAGTTCATTTTTATTTATTATGCTTCACCTTGGGCAAAGCCTTCTAACTTTTTCTTCTTATACTCTAAAAATCTCTTTTCCTCAATTGCTTCCCTGATTTCTTCCATCATCTTATTATAAAAATAAAGATTATGGATAACCAAAAGCCTTAAGCCTAGCATTTCCTTGGCTTTTAGTAAATGTCTGATGTAAGAGCGGCTGTAATGCTTACATGCAGGGCACTGACAACCTTCCTCAATTGGCTTTGCATCTAGTTCATACTTTTGATTCAATAAATTCATCTTACCATGATTGGTATAGGCATGTCCGTGTCGTCCATTTCTGGATGGATAAACACAGTCAAAGAAATCTACTCCCCGCTCTACTGCTTCTAGTATGTTGGCAGGAGTTCCTACTCCCATAAGGTAGGTTGGTTTTTCTAATGGAAGGTATGGTACGGTTTCTTCAATAATACGATACATTTCATCGTGTGATTCACCTACTGCAAGGCCGCCAAGTGCATACCCATCAAGATCCATTTCGGATATCCTTTTTGCATGTTCAATTCGAATATCTTCAAAGGTTCCTCCCTGGTTAATACCAAAGAGCATTTGATTCTTGTTGATTGTATCTTCCAGTGAATTTAGTCTTGCCATTTCTTTTTTACAACGTTCCAGCCACCTGGTAGTACGGTCTACGGAATTCTGTATATATTCCCTGGTTGCCGGGTGTGGGGGACATTCATCAAATGCCATGGCAATGGTAGAGGCAAGATTGGATTGTATCTGCATGCTTTCTTCCGGGCCCATGAATATTTTATGTCCATCAATATGAGAATTAAAATACACACCTTCTTCTTTAATTTTACGAAGTCCAGCCAGTGAAAACACCTGAAACCCACCAGAGTCTGTAAGAATTGGTCTGTCCCAAACCATGAATTTATGAAGACCACCCATCTGTTTTACCACTTTATCTCCAGGTCTTACATGCAAATGGTAGGTATTGGATAACTCCACCTGGGTATTTATGTCATATAAATCCATTGTAGAAACTGCACCCTTAATTGCTGCAGCAGTACCAACATTCATAAACACAGGAGTCTGGATGGTACCATGTACGGTATGAAACTCACCTCGTTTTGCATTACCGTCTCTGCTTATTAATCTATACATAAAGCACTCCGTTCTAATCTTTACTTTCAATAATCTAACATTACAAGTATACCTTCATTGATACTCTTTTTCAACTTATTTTTTTAATATATCTCTTTGTATTTTTATTTTTACTTGATTTGTGTATCACCCAAATCACTTTTATTATTTACATTTATGTAATAATTAACTCTATAAATTTGGAATATTTTGAGGTATTATTTTGTTGCATTTTCCCAATTTAATTGTTAAAATGTAAAAAAAAGATAAAAAACAAAGAGAGAAGCCGTTATGTCAATTAAATCAACACTTAGAAGAACATTAATATTATTTTCGCTAGTTCCCATTTTAATTGTTTCGGTTGTAGTTTTTAGTTTAATATCTGACCGTATGGTAGATATCACTAAGGAGAATCTTAAGCAACTGGCCGAGACTAACAGCAATGGACTTGATGCCTTAATAGAAACCCAGTTAACAGAAGTAACCTTACTTTCAACCCAAAGTGATGTTAGTCAGCTATTAGAACAAAATGATGTTTCGGCTGTTCAGACTTCTGCTTCTTATAATGAAATTTATGAACGGGTTTCTGATTTACTCCATCGCCGTAGTGATACTTATCCATCCAGCCTGGGATTTACTATATATAATCAATACAAGAGAGCTGTGGTAAGTACCAATGAATCCATAGAAGGTCAAATCGATAATAACAATCTAACACTTTCCTATATTCAGGCAACAGGGAATACGGCACAGGGGGTAAGTGGACTGCTTAATTCCGGAACCAAATATGGACGCAGGGTATATGCAATTGAAATCGGAGCTCCTATTTTAGACATGAATTCACATAATGTAATTGGATATGTTGTTAGTTTAATTGATTTATCTTATTTTAAAGATTTTATTAATTCCATAGAAATGGGAAAGACCGGCTATGGGATTGTCTTAGATAAAAACGGCAGTATTATATACCATCCAGAGAAAGACATGATTGGTTCCATTTATAAATGGGATAAACTACGTTCTTTAGTAAAGCAATATCATAAAGGCAATGTCACCAAAAGTGGTATTGGTGAATTAAACAATCATGGTGTTTCCACTGTATACGGTTACAGTATCATTCCTGAACTAAATTGGGTTTTAATTGTTAGGCAGGAAGTTGACGAAATCACTAATTTAGCAAAAACTGTTTTGAATATTCTTACCTTGACACTTACGGCTTTAATACTACTAATTATCGGCGGGAGCCAAACTATTGCAAAAACATTTACTTCGCCTTTAATAGAATTAAAGGATACTATGCAAATTGCTTCTAATGGTAATCTTGAGGTCCAGTCTAATATAATCTCTAAGAATGAATTTGGAGAGCTGGCCAAATGTTTTAATAAAATGTTACATATGATTAAAAGTAATTATTATGAGTTATCCGATATGCATCATAAGCTAAAATCAAATGAAGAAAAGCTGCGATTAAATTTTAACCATATAGAATATTTAGCCTATCATGATGTACTTACAAAGCTACCCAATAAGATGGCATTTATGGAAAAAGTAGAACGAATTCTTTCTTCTTCCTTAGATTCCAAGCATATACACGCCGTATTTTTTATCGATTTAGATAATTTTAAAACAGTAAATGATACTTTAGGACACGATTACGGAGATATTTTACTCACCCAGACGGCTGAAAAACTACTTTTACTGGCAGATAATAAAAATACTTTGGCCAGAGCCGGCGGAGATGAATTTTTAATCTTTTCTGAGAATATAGATTCTGTGGATGAAGTCTGTAACTATGCCGCTTCCATCATTGATGCTTTTCGAGATCCTTTTGATTTGAATGGTGAAATTGCTTATGTTTCCATGAGTATTGGAATTGCAACTTTCCCATACAACGGTGTCACACCACAAGCATTAATTAAAAATGCGGACATTGCTATGTACAAGGCGAAAGATACAGGAAAAAACAAATTTATTCAATTCGACAGACGCATGGAAGAGGATTTAAGCCGCAATACTATAATTGTTGAGGTTTTACGTCACGCCATACAAAGCAAAGAAGTATATGTAAAATACCAGCCCCAGTTCGACATTAATTGTAACAGAGTTATAGGCTTTGAAGCATTAATGCGTATTAATAGTAGTCGACTGGGTGCCTTGACACCTACTGAATTTATTCCTATTGCTGAAGAAAGTGGCTTAATAGTGGAATTAGGTGAGTGGATTTTAAGGGAAGCCTGTAGTTTTACAAAAAGTCTGCTTGATCAAGGATATGCCCCTTTCACTGTATCGGTAAATATATCTCCCGTACAGATAAATCGCCCTGGTTTTATTACCTCACTAGAGAAAATACTCAATGAGACAAAGTTGCCACCAGAACTTCTGGATCTTGAAATAACAGAAACGACTTTTGTATCGTCTATGGTCGATGCAACAATCCTTTTAAACCAGATACAGTCTTTAGGTGTTAAAATCTCTTTAGATGATTTTGGAACTGGCTACTCTTCTTTAAATTACCTTACCAATATGCCTATCAATTCATTAAAAATTGACAAGTCATTTATTGATAATATTTATAAAAATGAGAAGGACTCTTGTATAGCAGAAGCTATTATTCAGCTTGCACATAGTATTGAGATCAAGGTCATTGCAGAGGGTGTAGAAACAGAAAGTCAATTAACTTTACTAAAGTCTAAAAAGTGTGATATTGTACAAGGTTTTATCTACAGCCAGCCTTTGCTGCCATCTG
>JAQSYR010000092.1 GCA_029256035.1 Anaerocolumna sp.
TTTTATATTTTTCATAAAATTTAGTTTCTACTTTCACTGTAAATATTACCATGGAGGAAAGATTGGCAAACATAGCCAGAAAAAGTGCAGTGTCATAGGTTGGTGCAATTTTAAATCCAGAAATGCTCTCTGAAATGTCCGATAAAAACCAGTATATAATACCTGGTGCAAATAATCCCATGTTATAACAAAAACCACCAATGGCCAATTTAGGATACTTTTTAAAATACCGGTAGAAATAAAAGCAGCCATTATGCTGCATATTCCATCTTCCTTTTAGTCCAACCTTGGAAAATTCATTTAATTCAAATGCTTTCATGGCATAAAAGATTATAATGATATTAATTATAAAAAATCCAAAGGCCATACCAAATACGATGGAAGTTAAAACCCATAGGTGCAATATAAAGTGCAGAAATGCAAATATCCCTAAAGCAAAAGACAACCCAACAAAGTAAGCCTTTGTTATTTTGGAATATTCACTTAAAGAGGATATGAACATATTTATGGCATAAGACACTGTTATCATAATTCCAAATAAACTATAACCTACCAAAAAACTCACAGGTACATGATAGGTTACATTAAGATGAATACATAAAACCAGCCCTGTAATTCCAGCAATCACTCCCGTAGATACAATGAGACCGTAAAGAGCAGTCCCAATTCCCTGATAATTAGAATCGTACATCAAATCCGCTATATATCTGGTAGCCGTATAATTAAATGCCCCTGAAATAAATGTTGCCATAACAAATATGTAGATGGTAGCTGCTGAAAAAAAATCCCGACTCTCTTGTGGAATCTCTAAATTATAAAATATCAGCTGAACTATCACCATAAAAATCAGGAACAAAATGGTTGGCCCCAGTACGGTAGCCGTAGCATATAATACCCCGGTGGCAGTACTGTGAATGGTATTCTTTTGAAATATTTTTCTTAACTCAAATCCTATTCCAGCCATACTTACTCCTTTTTTTAACATTTTAGGTAATTAGATCAAAATTATTGAAATATAATATTCAATTAATACAATTTCAGAGCTGATTTAAATATAAATCATGATACTGCTCTAAAAATATTGACTTTTGATAATATTTTTTTACTCGTTCTGCTCCTATCATACCCATTTCCTTACGCGCCCCAGGATTTTTAGAAAGGTATACCATAGCCTGGGCTATGTCCTCGGGTTTCATCATTGGAACAATCAATCCCGCCTTTCCTAAGTTATCTTCTTTCCTGCCAAAAAGAAGTTCCTTACAGCTGCCGACATTGGTACAAACCTGGGGAATCCCTGCTGCCATACCTTCAAGTACAGCTAAAGGCTGCCCTTCACTTATACTGGTTAGAAGCATTATATCAAACCTTGGTAGAAACTCTAGAATAGATACATTTCCATGAAAATAAACATCCTTTATGCCTAGTTCTTTGATAAGGGCTAAACATTCTTCATAATAATTCTTATCCTCATCGTATGGACCTAAGATAATTAGATTGGCTCCCTCTAGTTTCTCTTTTACATATTCAAATGCATATAGCATGGTTTTTATATCTTTGATAGGAACCACTCTGGCCACAACACCAATATTAAATTCCGGCTGGGACTTTTCATAACGTCTTGATAATGTGCTAAACTTTTCATAATCCACACCATTTGGAATAATTATAATTTTATCTTCCGGACAACCAAGTTCTATCTGAAGATTTTTATTCATTTCAAATAATGTGGTTACCTTACTGGCTGCCTGATATGCAATGGATGATAGCTTATAAAAGAAATCAATCCAAACTTCCTTTAAGGTGCCGGTTACCCAGTCTGATTTAATAATTTCTTCTTCTCTTTCTCTTGTATAAATGCCATGTTCCGTTAATATAAATGGCTTTTTCTTTATGGTAGCAACCATTCCAGCAAAAGCCCCTGCATAACCTGCTGATACCGAATGATAGACATCTGCCTCTGGCAGAGGATTTGATAAAGCAGTCATAATAGGCAGGTACATAGAACGCTGATTCCATAGAAATGTACTAATAGGAATATTCATATGTTCTCTTTCATATAGCTTAACGCACGTATGGTAGAAATCTTTTCCCATAACTAAATCATAAATGTGATTATGATGCTTATGAAAGAATTGAGCCGTTCTTTCCCATTGAATTTCTTCCGCCTGATTTAACATAAATGTCTCTAAGCACTCTCTATCGCGTTTTGACAGCCTGGGCTTTCTCTTGGACGTCCTATTCCCATCACTATTTAAATAAATAGTATTGATTTCTGTAACATTTGCAGGAATTTTATATTTGTACTGACTCATCTCTTTCTCACTGGTAGCAATGGAAAGAATGCTGAATTCAATATCTTCAAACGCAGTTAACAGCATCTGTACCCAGCTGGATACTCCTCCGGTAACATAGGGATAACTTCCTTCACATACAATACATACCTTCATATTTTGCACCCACCTCATATCACAGGTAGGCCTGCGATACTTCTTTCCCTCTTACTCCTCATATATTATAACAAAATGAGCTTCTTTTGCCTGAATAAAGTAATAGCTATTATTTAAAGGATAAAAATCCCCCCCAATAACCTCTTTTACTTTTCTCCCACTATACAGATAAAAAGCTTGTCCACTTAAAAAATTACTGCAATAAATTTGAATATTCTTATCCTTATATTCTGTTACCATATCCAACTGTTCATAAGCAATCTGATGCTCATAAGCTTCTGAATATGTAGTCGCTGTCAGCCAGGTGGTAGATTCAAAATAGTTCTTTACAAGTCTGCTAAAATCCTCTTTTACCGCTTCCCACCCTGTTTCCTCCGTTCTTGCAAGTAACAGTTGACGGAAATTAATATTGTGGAAAACTTGTCCTCTTAAAATCAGGTTGGTAAGGTACTTTATAAAACTGCTCTCCTCCGGTTGTAATCCTGAGGTAATAGAGGATAATACGAAACTCTCCCTCTTACTATAGATAATCTCACCAGAATACTTATATAGTTCCTGTGCTAAATAACTTGTAAGTTTTGTATTCTGTGCATATGAAGGGCTACCATCTTCTAAATTTTCATACATGATTCCGGTATACTTAATATTATAATTGGAACTATAACTTAACAATGCAGGCCATAGAATGTCTCTTAGGAACGATTCACCACTTCTTCCATACAATCTTTCGTTTGCTACACTATCCAGCCAGTAGCTAGGCGGAAAGTCTTCTAACAGAAATGTCTTTGTTCCTGCAACTGGATATATAATTTCACCCAAAAGCTTACTTACAGAGGCACTTAAAATACCCATAGAATCTTGATTATCCAATAGAGTACCGTTTACTACAATCACTTTTCCTTCCTCATATAGATTCTCATACAGAATCGGATTGTGATTCTTATCCTCTACATATATAGTAGTCCCTGGACTTAATCTTAATGTAGTAGATGCATTATAGCCATCATAAGAAAATGTAATTTCACCATAAGGCATAAAGTTATCAAATAAATGAAATTCATTGCTGGCAATTAGTACACCCTTTTCAAGAATACCCCATATTGGATAAAGGTAGGATGCCGTATAATTTTCAGGAATTCCAGCAGCAAAAATAGCCTTCCCGCCATCTCCTATAAATTCAGCAAGCAGATCTAAATCAACGGCATTCACTGGATTTGTAACGCAAAAAATAAGGACCGGATTTTCTTTTAAATTTTCCTTACCAATGCTTTTCTTTTCGGTATAAGTTACCTTCATACTTTTCAGAGTTTCAAAAATATTTGTCTGCACTGTTGTTTCGTAGGTACTTGAAGGCTCTCCTACTATCAGGAACCGGGTTGCTTCCTTGCTTTCAGGCAGTGTCTGCAGTTCAAGTATAGGCTGTTTTAGCTCCTCCATCTGCTGAAAGCTTTCCGTTGTCACCATATTCATGTAGTTAATATTATAAAACAAAAGCCCAACCGATATTAGCAATATAATAATTATAATCTGAAACAAACGTTTCACAGAGAGCATTATGTTACCTCCCTTGCCATCCAAAAGCGGAGCATATCCAATCCCTTTGCAGAAAGTACTACTTTTGATTTCTGCAGCTTCAAAAGTGTTTCTTTAAATTCATTCTGCTTCCCTAGTCTAAAGTATATTTCCAGTAATACCAGATACACCGATTCTTCTGGTTCCATCTTTACCCTTTGTTCAGCAAGTAACTGCGCTTCCTGTAAATGATTTCTTTCCATTAAAATCTGGATCTCATGAATATAATCACTTTTCCTTAATTGTTCCGGACATTGATTCCTGGTTTCGTTAATTAGCCGGAGATATTTATTAACATATATCATTAATTCATTACCAGACAATACTCCTATTGTTATGTACTGATGGAGTTGATCAAGTAAATCCCATCGGGACTTAGTGTCTCCCTTTTGTTTGAATTCTTCCTCTAAATCCTGAACCTTTATCTTCTTTTTCCTTACTATTTCCATAGCTGCTGCAGCTGCATAATGTGTAGTTTCAGAATCATCATCCTCTAGTGCAGACTTGGCAATTTCATAATTATCCTCTAAATTGCGTTTTAGAATACCTAATAAGAGTCTTCTCTTTTCTTTATTATCACTTACAACCATGGCATCTGAAAGGGGCACCAGGTTAAATGCTTCTTCTTTCTTTGGTCTTACTGCTGTAGTATTTAATTGTTTTATAGACTGGTTACTTTCCAAAGTATTTTCCTTATTATTTGTAAAACCAAATATCCATCTGGGTAACCAGTACAGGGCAAGTCCAACTATTATGTTAGTACATAAAATTAATATTACCAGCCATATAACTTCTATCATCAAATCCCTCTATTCTTCTATTAATACAGCATTTAAATCATTCTCCTTAAGACGGTTTAAAATGATAAAAACCTGTTCACTTGAGGTATTTCCTAGAAAAACTAATAATTCTTTCTTATCGTTGGTACCAAAATAATCTGTATTACGGAACAGATTTGCAGCTTTATAGTAGGTTTCCAACAGGTTGTTTACTAAATCAATCTGTATAATGCAATAATCAGCATCTCCACTTTCTCTTTCTGTTTTTTCTGCACTTACTGTTCTTTCTGTTTTTTCTGCTCGATTTGATTTTTCTGCTCTTTTAGCTCTTTCCTGTCTTCTTTTTTGAATTAACTTTTCAAATTCTTCTTTTATTAATATCTCCGTATCTGGGATATATTTTTTTGCATTGGTAGATTCTTCGTACTTCATTGCTTTTATAATAGAGGAAGCGATAAGCAATATTAATGTGCGGAACAGATTCATATTGTATAAATTAAGAGAAGTAAATTTTAATCTGTTTATAACGATTACAGCTATTAGCTTATCCTCCTGCATAATAGGAGCTACCAAAGCAGGTTCTCCTTCTTTCCATTGGGATCCAATATAGATTTCCCCCTTTATAACCTTTTCTTTCATTTCAAGGTTTTGGTTTAAGCTAATTGATTTACTAAGGTAGCTATCTTTGTTATCAGAGCCAGCAATCAGATGTAGAAAGGTCATCT